>CP067345.1:22500-135000 GCA_020641055.1 Clostridioides sp. ES-S-0010-02 | reverse complement strand
TTGAAAAGCTCGGGGATGACTTGTGGGTAGCGGTGAAATTCCAATCGAGCCCGGAGATAGCTGGTTCTCCCCGAAATAGCTTTAGGGCTAGCCTCAAGGTGAGAGATACGGAGGTAGAGCACTGAATGTCCTAGGGGTATTGCACCTACCGAAGACTATCAAACTCCGAATGCCGTCATCTTATACTTGGGAGTCAGACTGTGGGTGATAAGATTCATAGTCGAAAGGGCAACAGCCCAGATCGTCAGCTAAGGTCCCTAAATGTAAGTTAAGTGGTAAAGGATGTGGGATTGCACAGACAACCAGGATGTTGGCTTAGAAGCAGCCACTCATTCAAAGAGTGCGTAATAGCTCACTGGTCGAGTGATCCTGCGCCGAAGATTTCCGGGGCTAAAACTTACTACCGAAGCTACGGCATCAGTAATGATGGGTAGGGGAGCTTCCCATACGGGTTGAAGCATGACCGTAAGGACATGTGGACAGTATGGGAGTGAGAATGTTGGCATGAGTAGCGAGATGTGGGTGAGAATCCCACAGGCCGTAAACCCAAGGTTTCCAGGGGAAGGTTCGTCCGCCCTGGGTTAGTCGGGACCTAAGCTGAGGCCGAAAGGCGTAGGTGATGGACAACAGGTTGATATTCCTGTACTACCGATAACCGTTTGAGAGATGGGATGACACAGTAGGATAAGCTAAGCACACTGTTGGTTATGTGTGCCCAAGCATTGAGGCAGTCAGAGTAGGTAAATCCGCTTTGATAATGCTGGGATGTGATGGGGAGCGAAATTTAGTAGCGAAGTAGCTGATTTCACACTGTCAAGAAAAGTCTCTATCGAGGTTAAAGGTACCCGTACCGCAAACCGACACAGGTGGGTGAGGAGAGTATCCTAAGGCCCGCGAGAGAACTGTTGTTAAGGAACTCGGCAAAATGACCCCGTAACTTAGGGATAAGGGGTGCCACCATACGGTGGCCGCAGAGAATAGGCCCAAGCGACTGTTTACCAAAAACATAGGTTTCTGCTAAGTCGCAAGACGATGTATAGGAGCTGACGCCTGCCCGGTGCTGGAAGGTTAAGGGGATCTGTTAGAGTAATCGAAGCAGTGAACTTAAGCCCCAGTAAACGGCGGCCGTAACTATAACGGTCCTAAGGTAGCGAAATTCCTTGTCGGGTAAGTTCCGACCCGCACGAAAGGCGTAACGATTTGGGCACTGTCTCAACAACAGACTCGGTGAAATTGTAATTCCGGTGAAGATGCCGGATACCTGCGACAGGACGGAAAGACCCCATGGAGCTTTACTGTAGCTTGACATTGGGTCTTGGTACTACATGTACAGGATAGGTGGGAGGCTTTGAAACCAGGACGCCAGTTTTGGCGGAGCCATCCTTGGGATACCACCCTTGTAGTACTGGGACTCTAACCATAGGCCATGAATCTGGTCTTGGGACACTGTCAGGTGGGCAGTTTGACTGGGGCGGTCGCCTCCCAAAAGGTAACGGAGGCGCTCAAAGGTTCTCTCAGTACGGTCGGAAATCGTACGTAGAGTGTAAAGGCAAAAGAGAGCTTGATTGCAAGACATACAGGTCGAGCAAGGATGAAAATCGGACTTAGTGATCCGGTGGTTCTGCGTGGAAGGGCCATCGCTCAACGGATAAAAGCTACCCTGGGGATAACAGGCTTATCTCCCCAAGAGTCCACATCGACGGGGAGGTTTGGCACCTCGATGTCGGCTCATCACATCCTGGGGCTGTAGTAGGTCCCAAGGGTTGGGCTGTTCGCCCATTAAAGTGGTACGCGAGCTGGGTTCAGAACGTCGTGAGACAGTTCGGTCCCTATCCGTCGCAGGCGTAGGAAATTTGAGGAGACCTGTCCTTAGTACGAGAGGACCGGGATGGACGTACCTCTGGTGTACCAGTTGTTCTGCCAAGGGCATGGCTGGGTAGCTATGTACGGAATGGATAAGCGCTGAAAGCATCTAAGCGCGAAGCCAACTTCAAGATAAGATTTCCCACCGCAAGGGTAAGACCCCAGAAAGACTATCTGGTTGATAGGTCGAAGGTGTAAGTGCAGCAATGTATTTAGCTTATCGATACTAATAGGTCGAGGACTTGACCAATATTTATTTGATGTTCATTGATTAAAATATATATGTAGTTTTTAGAGTGATAACTCTAAAGAATCTAGTTTTATTAGTTTCAAAAACTTAATAGTAATATTAAGCATAGAGATTATGTGGTTACAATAGCAGAGAGGATACACCTGTTCCCATTCCGAACACAGAAGTTAAGCTCTCTAGCGCTGATGGTACTTGGTGGGAAACTGCCTGGGAGAGTAGGACGTAGCCACGTAGTCTTTTTTTATTGTTTGCTATAAAATCTAAAATTAAACAGAATATAAACTCTGTATTGATTTATACTAAGATAAAATATAGAATTATATAATATAGACAAAAAGTTTTGATTTAGAAAGAAGGTATGATATGAATTCTAATGAAAGAAGAAACAAATTAATAGATATTTTAAAGGAATCCAAGCATCCTGTAAAAGGTGGAGTGCTAGCAGAGCTATTAAATGTAAGCAGACAAGTAATAGTACAAGATATAGCGCTTATAAGAGCTAAAGGTTTTGAAATAATAGCGACACCTCAAGGATATATAATATATAATCAACCATATTTTTCCAGACAAATAAAATGTAAAAATCATAGAAATCCCCAAGAAATTTATGAAGAACTAAGAATTATTGTAGATTTGGGTGGAATTGTAAAAGATGTTATTGTAAATCATCCGACATATGGTCAAATAACTGCGGAACTTAATATTTATTCTAAAATGGATATAGATGATTTTATGATAAAAGTTGAAACAAATGAGTTTAAACAATTATCAGTTTTAACAGAATGTAGTCATATTCATACAATTGAAGCACTCAAAGAAAAAACTATTGAAGATATAATAAAAAAACTAGATGACAGTGGAATATTATCATAAGGAGGAGTTAAATGAATTTTTTGTCATTGGCTAAGACTACTTCAACAAATAGTAATATAACGAAGAGAACTTTAGAAAATATGCTTAATAATTTCAGTGATAATATACCAAATATTATATATGCAATAACAATATTTATAATAGGTATTTATATAGCTAAGATAGTAAGAAAGATGGTTTCTAAATTTCTAATTAAATATGGAATGAGTAAAGGTGTAAATAATTTTATTGTATATGGTATATATATATCAATGCTATCCATCATATCACTGATAAGTTTAGGTATTATAGGAATACAAACTACATCAGTTGTAGCGGTCTTAGGAGCAGCTGGATTTAGTATAGGATTAGCATTTAAAGAAATATTATCAAACCTAGGTTCAGGCATGATTATTTTGTTTTTTAAGCCATTCAATATAGGTGATTATATTCAAGGGTCAGGTGTGGAAGGTACAGTTTCTGATATACAAATATTTAGCACTGTTCTTAAAACTCCAGATAATAAAACTATAATAATACCAAATTTTCAATTGACAAGTAATAATATAATTAATTACACACATCAAAATAAAAGAAGAATAGATTTTTCGTATAATATTTCTTATGACAGCGATATAGATATGGTTAAATCTATATTAAATGAAATTTTTACAAATGAAAAAAGGATACTAGATGATCCAAAGCCAATCATAGGGTTAAACTCTATAGGTAATAATACTATGCAAATAGTTGCTAGGCCTTGGGTTAAAACTGATGATTACTGGGATGTATACTTTGATATAATGGAAAAAGTTAAAAAGAAATTTGATGAAAATAAAATAGAAGTTCCATTTATTCCTGCTTCATTATTGTTTAATAACACAAGTAATTTAAATTCTTTAGATAAAAGATAATATTTTAATTAAACAAAAAAATCAAATTCAAGATAACAAATTAAAGAAAATTCTAAAAAAAATTGAATAATAGTATTGAAAGATGTTAATATATATAATATAATGATTATCAAATAAAACAATTAGTTAAAAGCATTGAAAGAAAATAGTAAAAAACAGGTTGTATTCAGAGAATGAGTGGATGGTGAGAACTCATTACAATGGTTTTTGAATCTACTCTAGAGCTTCTAGTTAAAGCTAGACGTTTACCTACGTTACAGGTCTGAGAGGATTGTACATATGGGTATAATCAATTAGGGTGGCAACGCGGATAAAAGATTTTCGTCCCTTTTATAGGGTAAACGGAGGTCTTTTTTTATTTTCAAAATTTGTTTAAACTAAGAATTTGCAGTTAAAAATGTTTTAATTTAAATTGGAATTATTAATTTATATTATAAAAATTATTAGGAGGAATTAATATGTTAGATATTAAAAGAATAAGAGAAAATTTAGATGATATTAAAAAAGCTATGGAAATAAGAGGCGAAAAAGAATTCGACCTTGATGCTGTAGTGGAATTAGATAATAAAAGAAGAGAGATACTTCAAGAAGTTGAAGTTATGAAAAATGAATTAAATGTAAACTCTAAAAAGATACCACAATTAATAAAAGAAGGAAAAGATGTAGAAGAGGAAAAAGCAAGATTAAAAGAATTATCAGACAAGATAAAAGGTATTGATGAGAAAGTAAAAGAAGTTGAAGGAAAAATGGAATATGCATTGATGAGAATTCCAAATGTACCTCATCCAGATGTGCCACAAGGTGAAACAGATGAAGATAATGTTCAAGTAAGAACTTGGGGAGAACCTACAAAATTTGATTTTGAACATAAAGCTCACTGGGATATAGGAACTGGTTTAGGGATATTAGACTTTGAAACAGCTGGAAAAATAACTGGTTCAAGATTTACTTTATATAGAGGATTAGGTGCTAGATTAGAAAGATCTTTAATGAATTTCTTCTTAAATACTCATACAGCTAAACATGGATATACAGAAGTTTTACCTCCATTTATGGCTAATAGAAATAGTTTTATAGGCACTGGCCAACTTCCTAAATTTGAGGAAGATATGTTTAAAATAGAAGGGCTAGAGTATTTCTTAATACCAACAGCTGAAGTACCTGTGACAAATATACATGCTAATGAGATATTAGATGTTGCAGAACTTCCAATAAAATATTGTGCATATACTCCTTGCTTTAGATCTGAAGCTGGTTCAGCAGGAAGAGACACAAGAGGTTTAGTTAGACAGCATCAATTCAATAAAGTTGAATTAGTTAAATTTGTTAAACCAGAGGATTCTTATAAGGAATTAGAATCATTAACTCATGATGCTGAAACTATGTTACAAATGTTAGGTCTTCCATATAGAGTTGTAAGAATATGTACAGGAGACTTAGGATTTACAGCTGCTTTTAAATATGATTTAGAAGTTTGGATGCCAAGTTATAATAGATATGTAGAAATATCTTCTTGTTCAAACTTTGAAGATTTCCAAGCAAGAAGAGCGGGAATAAGATTTAAAAGGGATAAAAAATCAAAAGCAGAATATGTTCATACATTAAATGGTTCTGGATTGGCTATAGGAAGATGTTTAGCTGCTATATTAGAAAATTATCAACAAGCAGATGGCTCTGTAGTGGTTCCAGAAGAATTAAGACCTTATATGGGTGTTGATGTTATAAAATAATTATGTATTAATATTATATAAGTGATAATATATTTTAAGATTAAAAATATACTGTAAGTAAATAGTAAATTAGAAAAAGTTATGAGATTTAATAATTTCATAACTTTTTTATGTTAATATATATAATAGAATATTCATCATAAAAAGCTAAATATTTTCATAAATCAACATTTAATTAGACGTTGAAAAAATTTTTTTAGGTTAATTTAAATTAAATGTAGCTATGTATAGCAATATATTAAATAAACAAAATAAAATTAAGTTGAATTATAAAATGAATTATGATAAGATAAGTTTGTTATAAGTTTTGGGAGGAATTATGGAAAGTTCATTTTATATGAAAGAAGCATTAAAAGAAGCATATAAAGCATATAATAAGAGAGAAACACCAATAGGTGCTGTTATAGTTAAAGATAATCAGATAATAGCAAGGGCTCATAACCTTACAGAAACATTGAAAGATTCTACAGCTCATGCAGAAATTTTAGCGATAAAGCAAGCATCAGAAAAATTAGGTGGATGGAGATTGACAGATTGTGATTTGTATGTTACACTAGAGCCTTGTATAATGTGTAGTGGTGCAATAGTTAATTCTAGAATAAAAAAGCTTATAATAGGGACAAGACATATAAAAAATTCATATATAGAGAAACAGCATGAGTTTAAATTAGATTATTTTGATAATAATAATGTAAAAGTGGCTTTTGATGTTTTGCAAGAAGAATGCTCGATCATATTGCAAGAATTTTTTAAGGCATTAAGAAAAAGAGATTAAGGAGAGGTGGTCGAGTGGTCGAAGGCGCTCGCCTGGAAAGCGAGTATATGGGTAAAACTGTATCGTGGGTTCAAATCCCACTCTCTCCGCCAGAAACAATAAATAAAAGTAATTAAATATGGTTGTAATTTTGCTGTACTAGATGGGGAGGTAGCGGTGCCCTGTAACCTGCAATCCGCTATAGCAGGATTGAATTCCATCTAAAGGCTTATTTTTTGTAGGGCCGCCCTGAATAAGTGGTGTTGATGCTTAGGTCCTGCGCAATGAAAGCTCATGAACCCCGTCAGATCCGGAAGGAAGCAGCGGTAAGTGATCACTTTTGTGTGCCGCGGGGGTGCCTAAGTTGAGCTAACTGTTTTGGTAACGCCTATGGAATTAAGTCGATAGATGGTGTACAGCATTTAATATATAAAAGACTAATCCCTTAGATAATGAGGGATTTTTTTATTAATTTTACTAAAGAGAGGTAAAAAGATGCATAAAGCATTATATAGAGCATATAGGCCACAAAGATTTGATGATGTTGTTGGTCAAGAACATATTATTAAGACTTTAAAAAATCAAATATACAATGATAATATAGGACATGCCTATTTGTTTTGTGGTACAAGAGGTACTGGAAAGACATCTACTGCAAAAATTTTTTCAAGAGCAGTAAATTGTTTAAATAAATTGAATGAAGAACCTTGTAATGAGTGTGAAATATGTGAATCAATATTAAAAGATAATACAATGGATGTTGTAGAAATAGATGCAGCATCAAATAATAGTGTAGATGATATAAGAGAGCTTAGAGAAAGTGTAAAATATTCTCCAGCTAATGCTAAATATAAAGTATATATAATAGATGAGGTTCATATGTTGTCTCAAGGAGCTTTTAATGCATTGTTAAAGACATTAGAAGAACCTCCCTCATATGTAATCTTTATATTAGCTACTACGGAACCTCATAAGATACCTGCAACTATTTTATCACGTTGCCAAAGATACGATTTTAAAAGAGTTACTGTTAAAGATATGACTCTTAGGATGAAAAAAATTTGTGAAGATGAAGGAATTGACATAGATGAAAAAGCTCTTAATCTGATATCTAGAAACTCTCAAGGAGCACTTAGAGATGCTCTTAGCATATTAGATCAGTGTATATCATTTGGAGAAAATACAGTAGACTATAAAGATGTTGTTGAGTTGATGGGAAGCGTGAATATAGAACAATTATTTGAGTTGTCTCAATGTATTGTAGCACAAGATACTAAAAAATCTCTTGAAATATTAAATGAATTTGTTTTATGGGGTAAAGATATAAGAAACCTTATAAATGATTTAATAGACCATTTTAGAAATTTAATGGTTTGCAAAGTATCATCAGAATTAGATGAAATAATCTCATTACCAGAAGAAACTATAGAGCAACTTAAATCTCAATCTGAGGACATAGATATGAATGATTTAATAAGAATTTTAAATATACTGTCAACAACTCAAGATGATATAAAATCATCTTCAAATCCAAGAATCTTAGTAGAAATAACTATAATGAAGATTGCTCAGCCAATGTTTGATGAAAGTAAAGAAGCTCTTATTAAAAGGGTTGAGAATTTGGAAAAAATGATTGAAATGGGTAGCTTTAAAATTACAAATAATGATAGTGGTAAAGAAAAGGAATATGAGGATAATAGAGAAATAGATTCAAAAAAAGAAAGTATAGTTTATGAAGAGGTAAAAAATGAAGATGTTCTACTTATAGAATCATCATGGAAAAATATACTTAAACAAATTAAAAAAGATAAAAAAATGCCAATATACGCTCTTTTAAGTGAGGTAAAAAGTTTTAATGTATATTCTAACATGTTATATGTAATATTTGATGATAAATTTGATTTTGCAAAAACTAGATTAAGCTCCCCAGATACAATAAATTATCTAGAGAAGACTATAAGAGAAGTTTTAAATAGAAGCTTTAGTGTAAAAATAGTATTGTCATCAGAAGTCAAAGATATAAATCTTGAAGTTAAAGAAAAAAAAGACATTGGTGAAGAGATACTAAAGAACATAGTAAACGAAGAGATACTAGAAATAAAAGATAGTATTGATGAAAATGAAAGTAAATAATAAAATACTATTATGATATAATAATAAAATGAAAATAAGTTTAGGAGGAATAGTGTTTATGGCTAAAAAAGGTTTTGGAGGCGGAATGATGCCTGGTGGTGGAAATATGAATAATTTATTAAAACAGGCTCAAAAGATGCAAGAAAACATGCAAAAAGCTCAACAAGAGTTAGAAAATAAAGAAGTAGAAGCTTCAGTTGGTGGAGGAGCAGTTACTGTAAAAGTTAATGGTAAAAAAGAAGTTTTAGATATAACTATTAAACCAGAAGTTGTTGATCCAGACGATATAGAAATGTTACAGGATTTAGTTTTAAGTGCAGTAAATCAAGCATTGAGAAATATTGATGATATACAAGCAAATCAAATGAGTAAGGTAACTGGAGGTATGAATATACCAGGGTTATTCTAGTAGGTGATATTTATGCAAGTTTATACAGGTCCGATAACGAGACTAATAGAAGAATTTTCAAAGCTTCCAGGAGTTGGAAGAAAGACTGCTCAAAGGTTGGCTTTTCATATTATTAATATGAATACTAATGATGTGGAGGCTTTATCTAAGGCAATTATAGATGCAAAAAGAGAGATAAAGTATTGTTCAATTTGTTGCAATATAACAGATACAGACCCATGTAGTATGTGCTCAAATAAGAATAGGGATTCTAGTACTATATGTGTGGTAGAAGATCCGAGAGATGTTGCAGCTATGGAGAGAATAAGAGAGTTTAAAGGGCAATATCATGTATTAAATGGGGTTATTTCTCCAATGGATGGTATTGGACCAGATATGCTAAAAATAAAAGAGCTTATACAAAGGCTTGGTAATCAAGATGTAAGAGAAATAATAATGGCTACAAATCCTACTATTGAAGGAGAAGCTACAGCTATGTATATTGCAAGATTAGTAAAGCCAATGGGAATCAAAGTTACTAGGATAGCTCATGGTCTTCCTGTTGGAGGCGATTTAGAATATGCAGATGAAGTTACAATATCGAAAGCATTGGAAGGCAGAAGAGAAATATAAAAATCGAGGTTACTACCTCGATTTTTGTAATTTTTTGGAGTTAAATTCAGATTAATTTTGATTTAGATTTATTGAATAAATTTCTTCTGTATTGTATAATTTGTTGTATAAATCATTTAAAAATTTTGATAGGGGTGCAACATGAAACCAATTATGAACTTAGAAGAACATAATGCAATGAAAGAAAAAAGAATTAAAAAAATGAAATCAAAAGACAAGCCTAAATATGATGATTTTGAGGAGATAAGTTTTTCTAACAAGAAAAAAACTAAGAAAACTCCAAAAAATAAAAATACTGAATTCAGAAATAACTATAAAAACTATCAGTATGATTATGAAGAAGATTTTTATGAACCAATCTAGCAATTAAATAATTAGAAGATAAAAAATCCCTAATAGGTATACTATAGGGATTTTATTTATTTTATTAATCAGAAATTATACTTAATACTAAATTAGCTATGTTTTGGGCTGAATTTGACTTTCTTATAGATTTTATATTTTTCTTTAACATTTCTAGCCTACTAGAGTCATCTATTAAAACTTTTAATAATATTGATAAATTATATTTCTTTGTAGTTCTAAGTGCTGCACCACAATTGGATAAGAAATCAAGATTTTCTTCTTCTTGTCCAGGGATATAATATGGAACTATCATGGGTACATCTTTTAATAGTGCTTCAGTTGTAGTAAGTCCACCAGGCTTACTGACTAAAACATCGATAGAAGCTAAAATATCATTCATTTTATTAGTGTATCCAAGTACACATACATTTTTGTCATGATAACGAGATACAAGTTTTTTTTCAATTTTCTCTTTTAAACTTTCATTTCTACCAGTTATTACAAGTATCTGAAAATCTCTATCTGTATCTAATAACTCATCAAGAGTTTCTTTTATATTCCCAGCTCCAAAACTGCCACCCATAAGTAAAACAGTTAATTTATCAGGAGATAAATTTAGTTCAGAAAGAACAATTTTTTTATCTCTATGAGAGTGGAATGATTTTTCAACAGGGATTCCAAATGTTCTAATTTTGCTAGGCTCGACTCCATCAAATACTAATAATTCCTTTACATACTCATGACCAACAATATAGTAGTCAATCTCATTTTGTATCCATGTGGAATGAGTAGTATAATCAGTTAGTACAGAAATAAGTGGAGGAACATTAATAGTACTTGTATGATGCTTATAAAAATGATCAGTAGAAGCATTTATTTCATTATTATGTAAGTTAAAATTTTTTTTCAATGTACTTAGAGCAATCATTGGAAAAGGATGTGTACCTATAATTAAATCTGGCTTAGTGTTTTTAATTAGTTTTTTAAATTTTTTTGCCATAAATGTAATGATTAGATTATCTTTAAATTCATTTTTCGATAAAAGGTTTGTTTCAGATAATCTATATACACTTCCATATGCTTTGGGTGTATATATGGCGGATTTTTCATATCCTCTTGAAATTATTTTATCCATTATGTTATTGACTAATTTCAAACTATCTATTATTTCGCACTCAACTGGCTCTCCATCAATTGTTTTGGATGTAAGTTCTTCTTTAATAGCTAGAGCCGCTCTATTATGTCCACCACCTGTAGAAGCAGACATGATTAATACTTTCTTGCTCATAATAAAATCCTCCTAAAATGTAGCATAGTATTTATATAATATTTTGATGTGTAAAAATGTCGTTCTCAATCAAATTATTGATAAATCATTTTTTAATAATAATCTAATACAAGATTACAAAAATTACAAGTGAAAGAAATGTAAATTAATTTTAAAAAAATGTGTATTGCTACAAATAAAAAATTTAAATATAGAATAAAAAGGAAAATTGGGCATAAAATATATATTAGTCCTATGAAATAGAGACTTTTGTTTATTATTAATTTCTGAGAGTTAAGCTGATAAAACATAGAAAAATTAAAAATCTTAAAAAAAATAAAAAATTATATTGACTTAGACAAATAAAGCTGATATAGTATTACTTGTCCTTAAGAAAAGGGCAGACATGAAAAATGAACTTTGAAAATTAAACAGTAGGTTAATTTATAAAAACAAGAAACAAACCATAAAGCCAGATATTTAGATAACAATAGTATCTGAGCCTGATAAACTTTTATTTGAGAGTTTGATCCTGGCTCAGGATGAACGCTGGCGGCGTGCCTAACACATGCAAGTTGAGCGATTTACTTCGGTAAAGAGCGGCGGACGGGTGAGTAACGCGTGGGTAACCTACCCTGTACACACGGATAACATACCGAAAGGTATGCTAATACGGGATAACATATTTAAGAGGCATCTCTTGAATATCAAAGGTGAGCCAGTACAGGATGGACCCGCGTCTGATTAGCTAGTTGGTAAGGTAACGGCTTACCAAGGCGACGATCAGTAGCCGACCTGAGAGGGTGATCGGCCACATTGGAACTGAGACACGGTCCAAACTCCTACGGGAGGCAGCAGTGGGGAATATTGCACAATGGGCGAAAGCCTGATGCAGCAACGCCGCGTGAGTGATGAAGGCCTTCGGGTCGTAAAACTCTGTCCTCAAGGAAGATAATGACGGTACTTGAGGAGGAAGCCCCGGCTAACTACGTGCCAGCAGCCGCGGTAATACGTAGGGGCTAGCGTTATCCGGATTTACTGGGCGTAAAGGGTGCGTAGGCGGTCTTTCAAGTCAGGAGTGAAAGGCTACGGCTCAACCGTAGTAAGCTCTTGAAACTGGGAGACTTGAGTGCAGGAGAGGAGAGTGGAATTCCTAGTGTAGCGGTGAAATGCGTAGATATTAGGAGGAACACCAGTTGCGAAGGCGGCTCTCTGGACTGTAACTGACGCTGAGGCACGAAAGCGTGGGGAGCAAACAGGATTAGATACCCTGGTAGTCCACGCTGTAAACGATGAGTACTAGGTGTCGGGGTTACCCCCTCGGTGCCGCAGCTAACGCATTAAGTACTCCGCCTGGGAAGTACGCTCGCAAGAGTGAAACTCAAAGGAATTGACGGGGACCCGCACAAGTAGCGGAGCATGTGGTTTAATTCGAAGCAACGCGAAGAACCTTACCTAAGCTTGACATCCTAATGACATCTCCTTAATCGGAGAGTTCCTTCGGGGACATTGGTGACAGGTGGTGCATGGTTGTCGTCAGCTCGTGTCGTGAGATGTTGGGTTAAGTCCCGCAACGAGCGCAACCCTTGTCTTTAGTTGCCATCATTAAGTTGGGCACTCTAGAGAGACTGCCAGGGATAACCTGGAGGAAGGTGGGGATGACGTCAAATCATCATGCCCCTTATGCTTAGGGCTACACACGTGCTACAATGGGTAGTACAGAGGGTTGCCAAGCCGTAAGGTGGAGCTAATCCCTTAAAGCTACTCTCAGTTCGGATTGTAGGCTGAAACTCGCCTACATGAAGCTGGAGTTACTAGTAATCGCAGATCAGAATGCTGCGGTGAATGCGTTCCCGGGTCTTGTACACACCGCCCGTCACACCACGGGAGTTGGAGACGCCCGAAGCCGATTATCTAACCTTTTGGAAGAAGTCGTCGAAGGTGGAATCAATAACTGGGGTGAAGTCGTAACAAGGTAGCCGTATCGGAAGGTGCGGCTGGATCACCTCCTTTCTAAGGAGAATTGCCTACTGTTTAATTTTGAGGGTTCGTTTTTACGAATACTCAATTAGCACTTTGAGCAACAGTATAAACTGAACGCATGTGAAGTTTGTTTGTTGGCGCTGTGCGTTAGCACTTTAAGCAACGGAATTTATTCGTTGGCGCTGTGCGTTAGCACTTTGAAAACTGCATATATATTTAGTGATATGACATCTAATTTGTAATATATAAAGCTGATAACTTTAAAAATTATCGAAGTTGATAGCTTCTAATCTATCAAACCTTTTTAACTGGTCAAGTTATTAAGGGTGCAGGGCGGATGCCTTGGCACTAGGAGCCGATGAAGGACGTGATAAGCTGCGATAAGCTTCGGGGAGTTGCACGTAAACTTTGATCCGAAGATTTCCGAATGAGGAAACTCACTTAGAGTAATGTCTAAGTATCATTAAGTGAATACATAGCTTAATGAGGGGAACTCAGGGAACTGAAACATCTAAGTACCTGAAGGAAGAGAAAGAAATTCGATTCCGTAAGTAGCGGCGAGCGAACGCGGAATAGCCCAAACCAATAAAGTTTTCTTTATTGGGGTTGCGGACATATCTTAAACGAAGAGGTATCGTAATTGAAGAGGTTTGGAAAGACCCACCACAGAAGGTAATAGTCCTGTATGTCAAACGAGAAAACTTCAGATATGATCCAGAGTACCACGGGACACGTGAAACCCTGTGGGAAGCAGGAGGGACCACCCTCCAAGGCTAAATACTACCTAGTGACCGATAGCGTATAGTACCGTGAGGGAAAGGTGAAAAGAACCCCGGGAGGGGAGTGAAATAGAACCTGAAACCCTGCACTTACAAGCTGTGGAAGCACATTTCTTGTGTGACCGCGTACTTTTGTAGAACGGGCCAACGAGTTACGTTAAGTAGCAAGGTTAAGCACTTAAGGTGTGGAGCCGTAGCGAAAGCGAGTTTTAACTGAGCGTTCAGTTACTTGACGTAGACCCGAAACCGGGCGACCTACCCATGAGCAGGATGAAGCGAAAGTAAAATTTCGTGGAGGTCCGAACCCACGAGCGTTGAAAAGCTCGGGGATGACTTGTGGGTAGCGGTGAAATTCCAATCGAGCCCGGAGATAGCTGGTTCTCCCCGAAATAGCTTTAGGGCTAGCCTCAAGGTGAGAGATACGGAGGTAGAGCACTGAATGTCCTAGGGGGTATTGCACCTACCGAAGACTATCAAACTCCGAATGCCGTCATCTTATACTTGGGAGTCAGACTGTGGGTGATAAGATTCATAGTCGAAAGGGCAACAGCCCAGATCGTCAGCTAAGGTCCCTAAATGTAAGTTAAGTGGTAAAGGATGTGGGATTGCACAGACAACCAGGATGTTGGCTTAGAAGCAGCCACTCATTCAAAGAGTGCGTAATAGCTCACTGGTCGAGTGATCCTGCGCCGAAGATTTCCGGGGCTAAAACTTACTACCGAAGCTACGGCATCAGTAATGATGGGTAGGGGAGCTTCCCATACGGGTTGAAGCATGACCGTAAGGACATGTGGACAGTATGGGAGTGAGAATGTTGGCATGAGTAGCGAGATGTGGGTGAGAATCCCACAGGCCGTAAACCCAAGGTTTCCAGGGGAAGGTTCGTCCGCCCTGGGTTAGTCGGGACCTAAGCTGAGGCCGAAAGGCGTAGGTGATGGACAACAGGTTGATATTCCTGTACTACCGATAACCGTTTGAGAGATGGGATGACACAGTAGGATAAGCTAAGCACACTGTTGGTTATGTGTGCCCAAGCATTGAGGCAGTCAGAGTAGGTAAATCCGCTTTGATAATGCTGGGATGTGATGGGGAGCGAAATTTAGTAGCGAAGTAGCTGATTTCACACTGTCAAGAAAAGTCTCTATCGAGGTTAAAGGTACCCGTACCGCAAACCGACACAGGTGGGTGAGGAGAGTATCCTAAGGCCCGCGAGAGAACTGTTGTTAAGGAACTCGGCAAAATGACCCCGTAACTTAGGGATAAGGGGTGCCACCATACGGTGGCCGCAGAGAATAGGCCCAAGCGACTGTTTACCAAAAACATAGGTTTCTGCTAAGTCGCAAGACGATGTATAGGAGCTGACGCCTGCCCGGTGCTGGAAGGTTAAGGGGATCTGTTAGAGTAATCGAAGCAGTGAACTTAAGCCCCAGTAAACGGCGGCCGTAACTATAACGGTCCTAAGGTAGCGAAATTCCTTGTCGGGTAAGTTCCGACCCGCACGAAAGGCGTAACGATTTGGGCACTGTCTCAACAACAGACTCGGTGAAATTGTAATTCCGGTGAAGATGCCGGATACCTGCGACAGGACGGAAAGACCCCATGGAGCTTTACTGTAGCTTGACATTGGGTCTTGGTACTACATGTACAGGATAGGTGGGAGGCTTTGAAACCAGGACGCCAGTTTTGGCGGAGCCATCCTTGGGATACCACCCTTGTAGTACTGGGACTCTAACCATAGGCCATGAATCTGGTCTTGGGACACTGTCAGGTGGGCAGTTTGACTGGGGCGGTCGCCTCCCAAAAGGTAACGGAGGCGCTCAAAGGTTCTCTCAGTACGGTCGGAAATCGTACGTAGAGTGTAAAGGCAAAAGAGAGCTTGATTGCAAGACATACAGGTCGAGCAAGGATGAAAATCGGACTTAGTGATCCGGTGGTTCTGCGTGGAAGGGCCATCGCTCAACGGATAAAAGCTACCCTGGGGATAACAGGCTTATCTCCCCAAGAGTCCACATCGACGGGGAGGTTTGGCACCTCGATGTCGGCTCATCACATCCTGGGGCTGTAGTAGGTCCCAAGGGTTGGGCTGTTCGCCCATTAAAGTGGTACGCGAGCTGGGTTCAGAACGTCGTGAGACAGTTCGGTCCCTATCCGTCGCAGGCGTAGGAAATTTGAGGAGACCTGTCCTTAGTACGAGAGGACCGGGATGGACGTACCTCTGGTGTACCAGTTGTTCTGCCAAGGGCATGGCTGGGTAGCTATGTACGGAATGGATAAGCGCTGAAAGCATCTAAGCGCGAAGCCAACTTCAAGATAAGATTTCCCACCGCAAGGGTAAGACCCCAGAAAGACTATCTGGTTGATAGGTCGAAGGTGTAAGTGCAGCAATGTATTTAGCTTATCGATACTAATAGGTCGAGGACTTGACCAATATTATTTGATGTTTATTGATTAAAATATATATGTAGTTTTTAGAGTGTTAACTCTATGTAAAGTACTAACTTCAATTAATAGAAGATATTTAATAAAAAACTATTATTATTTAGTACTTTAAAAGTATTGACATTTAAAAATAAAGATGTTAATATAATACTTGTCTTATAAATAGGCAATATGTGGTTATAATAGCAAAGAGGATACACCTGTTCCCATTCCGAACACAGAAGTTAAGCTCTTTAGCGCTGATGGTACTTGGTGGGAAACTGCCTGGGAGAGTAGGACATAGCCACGTGAATATTCCAAGGTAGCTCAACGGTGGAGCAACCGGCTGTTAACCGGTAGGCTGTGGGTTCGAGCCCCACCCTTGGAGCCAAAAAAAGCCGAAGTGGCGGAACTGGCAGACGCACAGGACTTAAAATCCTGCGGGACTTACCTCTCGTACCGGTTCGATTCCGGTCTTCGGCACTTATAAAACAATATCGCGGAGTGGAGCAGTTGGCAGCTCGTCGGGCTCATAACCCGAAGGTCGTAGGTTCGAGTCCTGCCTCCGCAACCATTAAAATGGCTCGTTGGTCAAGAGGTTAAGACACCGCCCTTTCACGGCGGTAACAGGGGTTCAATTCCCCTACGAGTCACCAAAAAAACAATTAAATAAGCGGGTGTAGCTCAATGGTAGAGTTCTGGCCTTCCAAGCCAGCTGTGAGGGTTCGATCCCCTTCACCCGCTCCAAAAAAATGGGATCATAGCTCAGCTGGGAGAGCACCTGCCTTACAAGCAGGGGGTCGCAGGTTCGAGCCCTGCTGGTCCCACCATTTGCGGCCTGGTAGTTCAGTTGGTTAGAATGCCAGCCTGTCACGCTGGAGGTCGAGGGTTCGAACCCCTTCCAGGTCGCCAAAATAAAATATAAAAAATGCTGGTGTGGCTCAACGGTAGAGCAGCTGACTTGTAATCAGCAGGTTGTAGGTTCGATTCCTATCACCAGCTCCATGTAAAATTAATACGGAGGATTTCCCGAGCGGCCAAAGGGGGCAGACTGTAAATCTGTTGTCATCGACTTCGGTGGTTCGAATCCACCATCCTCCACCAAAAAAATGCGCGGATGTGGCGGAATTGGCAGACGCACTAGACTTAGGATCTAGCGCCATTGGCGTGGGGGTTCGACTCCCTTCATCCGCACCATTTTTTATTTAATTTATACATATTTATTGTGGGTGCATAGCTCAGCTGGATAGAGCAACGCCCTTCTAAGGCGTGTGTCCGGGGTTCGAATCCCTGTGCGCTCACCACATATATTGGGGATTAGCCAAGTCGGTAAGGCACATGACTTTGACTCATGTATGCGTAGGTTCAAGTCCTGCATCCCCAGCCATTAAATATTAAAGTTAAGGTTCATTAGCTCAGCTGGCAGAGCACCTGACTCTTAATCAGGGTGTCCCGAGTTCGATCCTCGGATGAATCATTGGAAGTAGAATATGGAGAGGTGTCCGAGTGGTTTAAGGAGCTGGTCTTGAAAACCAGTGACTTCGAAAGGGGCCGTGGGTTCGAATCCCACCCTCTCCGCCAAATGCCCAGATAGCTCAGTCGGTAGAGCAGGGGACTGAAAATCCCCGTGTCGGTGGTTCGATTCCGCCTCTGGGCACCAAGAATATGGCGGTATAGCTTAGTTGGCTAGAGCGTTCGGTTCATACCCGAAAGGTCATAGGTTCGACTCCTATTACCGCTACTAAAATTTAATGTGGGCCATTAGCTCAGTTGGTTAGAGCGCCCGGCTCATAACCGGTAGGTCTGGGGTTCGAGTCCCTGATGGCCCACCACATTAAATTAACAAAATTTCGAGGTGTAGCGCAGTTTGGTAGCGCACATGGTTTGGGACCATGGGGCCGGGGGTTCGAGTCCCTTCACCTCGACCAATATAATGGTGGGTATAGCTCAGTTGGTTAGAGCGCCAGATTGTGGCTCTGGAGGTCGTGAGTTCGACTCTCATTATCCACCCCAACTAATATGGTCTATTAGCTCAGTCGGTAGAGCACCTGACTTTTAATCAGGGTGTCCCGCGTTCGAGTCGCGGATAGATCACCAAAAAGGCGGCGACATAGCCAAGTGGTAAGGCAGTGGACTGCAACTCCTTGATCCCCAGTTCGAATCTGGGTGTCGCCTCCAAAATATTCCAAGGTAGCTCAACGGTGGAGCAACCGGCTGTTAACCGGTAGGCTGTGGGTTCGAGCCCCACCCTTGGAGCCAAAAAAGCCGAAGTGGCGGAACTGGCAGACGCACAGGACTTAAAATCCTGCGGGACTTACCTCTCGTACCGGTTCGATTCCGGTCTTCGGCACTTTATAAAATAATATCGCGGAGTGGAGCAGTTGGCAGCTCGTCGGGCTCATAACCCGAAGGTCGTAGGTTCGAGTCCTGCCTCCGCAACCATTAAAATGGCTCGTTGGTCAAGAGGTTAAGACACCGCCCTTTCACGGCGGTAACAGGGGTTCAATTCCCCTACGAGTCACCAAAAAAACAATTAAATAAGCGGGTGTAGCTCAATGGTAGAGTTCTGGCCTTCCAAGCCAGCTGTGAGGGTTCGATCCCCTTCACCCGCTCCAAAAAAATGGGATCATAGCTCAGCTGGGAGAGCACCTGCCTTACAAGCAGGGGGTCGCAGGTTCGAGCCCTGCTGGTCCCACCATTTGCGGCCTGGTAGTTCAGTTGGTTAGAATGCCAGCCTGTCACGCTGGAGGTCGAGGGTTCGAACCCCTTCCAGGTCGCCAAAATAAAATATAAAAAATGCTGGTGTGGCTCAACGGTAGAGCAGCTGACTTGTAATCAGCAGGTTGTAGGTTCGATTCCTATCACCAGCTCCATGTAAAATTAATACGGAGGATTTCCCGAGCGGCCAAAGGGGGCAGACTGTAAATCTGTTGTCATCGACTTCGGTGGTTCGAATCCACCATCCTCCACCAAAAAAATGCGCGGATGTGGCGGAATTGGCAGACGCACTAGACTTAGGATCTAGCGCCATTGGCGTGGGGGTTCGACTCCCTTCATCCGCACCATTTTTATTTAATTTAATAAACGAGCGGGAATAGTTCAGTGGTAGAGCGCAACCTTGCCAAGGTTGAAGTCGCGAGTTCGAATCTCGTTTCCCGCTCCAAATTTATGTTTATATTGCAATGTGGGTGCATAGCTCAGCTGGATAGAGCAACGCCCTTCTAAGGCGTGTGTCCGGGGTTCGAATCCCTGTGCGCTCACCACATATATATTGGGGATTAGCCAAGTCGGTAAGGCACATGACTTTGACTCATGTATGCGTAGGTTCGAGTCCTGCATCCCCAGCCAAATAAAAATATGGTCTATTAGCTCAGTCGGTAGAGCACCTGACTTTTAATCAGGGTGTCCCGCGTTCGAGTCGCGGATAGATCACCAATGGAGAGGTGTCCGAGTGGTTTAAGGAGCTGGTCTTGAAAACCAGTGACTTCGAAAGGGGCCGTGGGTTCGAATCCCACCCTCTCCGCCAAATGCCCAGATAGCTCAGTCGGTAGAGCAGGGGACTGAAAATCCCCGTGTCGGTGGTTCGATTCCGCCTCTGGGCACCAAGAATATGGCGGTATAGCTTAGTTGGCTAGAGCGTTCGGTTCATACCCGAAAGGTCATAGGTTCGACTCCTATTACCGCTACTAAAAATTTAATGTGGGCCATTAGCTCAGTTGGTTAGAGCGCCCGGCTCATAACCGGTAGGTCTGGGGTTCGAGTCCCTGATGGCCCACCACATTAAATTTGAAGATATATGGTGGGTATAGCTCAGTTGGTTAGAGCGCCAGATTGTGGCTCTGGAGGTCGTGAGTTCGACTCTCATTATCCACCCCAACTAATATGGTCTATTAGCTCAGTCGGTAGAGCACCTGACTTTTAATCAGGGTGTCCCGCGTTCGAGTCGCGGATAGATCACCAAAAAGGTGGCGACATAGCCAAGTGGTAAGGCAGTGGACTGCAACTCCTTGATCCCCAGTTCGAATCTGGGTGTCGCCTCCAATAAAATGCGCTCATAGCTCAACTGGATAGAGTGTCTGACTACGAATCAGAAGGTTAGGGGTTCGAGTCCCTTTGGGCGCACCATATAAACATCGAGGGATTATAGCTCAGCTGGGAGAGCACCTGCCTTACAAGCAGGGGGTCACAGGTTCGAGCCCTGTTAATCCCACCAGTGCAAACCTCTAGTAATTTTACTAGAGGTTTTATTTTTGATTAAAAAAGATTTATATTTAGGAGGTAAAAAGTTTGTATATAATTATAGGAAATGAAATAGTTGATAGTGAAGAACTTAAAATAATAATAGATAAGAATAGTAAGTTCAAAGTTGAAAAGGATTTGAGTAAAAGCACAAAAAGAGAGGACGTAATAGCTTATCAGTTAAGTATAAATATGGATTATTTAGATACTATTATAAGTGAGCAAGATGAATATATGACTTTATCTGATGAGGAAAAATTTGATGAATATATGACTTTATCTGATGAACTTGCACTAGGTTTAGAAGAACTTATGCCAAAGTACACAATAATAAATGCTAGAGCATATAAATTAGATGAGGTAGAAGGAGTAGTAAAAATAATACTAGTTATAGCATATGCAGATTTAGGTCATCTAAAACTTTCTGATGTAATAAAACGTTTGTTAAGACAGATAGATTAAGATATGAACTATATTGAGAAAAGTATGTGAAATATTACGTAAAGATGAAAATAATTATGTAAACAGAGAAAAAAATAGTATAAAATAAGGTCAATTGTAGAAATTTTCACACAAGTTTGTCTGAAATCCCATAAAAAACCCCTTAATTTTAGTGAGGTAAATTGAGTTTATACAGTCTAAAAATTATATATATTTATAAATTTATCTTATTAATTAAGGAACTTGCTTAAACATCTTCAAAAATAAAGTATTTTAGTCTATAATCTTTAATATTACACAAACAATAAAGGAGAAGAATAGAGTATGCTTAAAAAGTTTAATAAAATACTAGTAGCTAATAGAGGCGAAATAGCTATAAGAATATTTAGAGCCTGTTCAGAATTGGGGATAAAAAGTGTTGGTATATATAGTAAAGAAGATAAATACGGATTATTTAGAACAAAAGCAGATGAATCATATTTAATAGGGGAAGGCAAAGGTCCAATAGATGCATACTTAGATATGGATGGAATAATAGACTTAGCAAAGAGAAAAAAAGTTGACGCTATACATCCAGGATATGGTTTTCTAGCAGAAAATGCAGAATTTGCTCGTAAATGTGAAGAAAATGGAATTACTTTTATAGGTCCATCATCTAAAGTAATGAATATGATGGGCGATAAGATAAATTCTAAAAAAATTGCAAAAGAAGTTAATGTTCAAACTATACCAGGGGTGGAAAAAGCAATAAGAAGTACTGAAGAAGCAAAAGAAGTTGCAAATAAAATAGGTTATCCTGTTATGATAAAAGCATCTAATGGTGGTGGCGGTAGAGGTATGAGAATCGTACATCATGAAAAAGATTTAGAGCTTGAATATGAAACTGCTTGTAGTGAATCAAGAAAAGCTTTTGGTGAAGATATTATATTCATAGAAAAATATATAGCTGACCCAAAACATATAGAAGTTCAAATATTAGGGGATAACTATGGAAATATAGTTCATTTATACGAAAGAGATTGTTCTGTTCAAAGAAGACATCAAAAGATAATAGAGTATGCACCAGCATTTTCATTAGATGAAAAAGTAAGAAAAGAAATATGTGATGATGCAGTCAAGTTATCAAAATATGTAGGCTATTCTAATGCAGGCACACTAGAATTCTTAGTAGATGCAAATGGTGGTCATTATTTTATAGAAATGAATACAAGAGTACAAGTTGAGCATACTGTAACAGAAATGGTTACAGGAATAGATATAGTTCAAAGTCAAATATTAATAGCTCAAGGATACAGCCTAGATAGTGAAGAAATAAATATAAAATCACAAGATGATGTTGAAATAAGAGGGTATTCTATCCAATGTAGAATAACTACAGAAGACCCTAAAAATAGATTTATGCCAGACACAGGTAAAATTCAAGTTTATAGAACTGGTTCAGGATTTGGTATAAGACTAGATGGTGGAAATGGATTTACAGGAGCAAACATAAGTCCTCACTATGATAGTTTACTGGTTAAGACAATATCTTGGGATAGAACATTCCAAGGAGCAATAAACAAAACTATAAGATCTATAAAAGAACTTAGAGTTAGAGGTGTTAAGACTAATGTAGGATTCTTAGTTAATGTCTTAAATAATCCTATATTCTCAAATGGTAAATGTAGTACTAAATTTATAGATGAAAATCCAGATTTATTTGAAATAACAGAAAGTAAAGATAGAGGAACAAAATTACTTCAATTTATAGGTGATGTAATTGTAAATGATAACGCTTGTCAAGAAAAACCATTATTTGATGCGTTACATGAACCAAGAATGAATAAAGATGGTTCAAAGGCAGAAGGAAGTAAGATACTTTTTGATAAGTTAGGTAAATCTGCATATATAGAAAAAATAAAAAATGATAAAAGACTATTATTAACAGATACAACAATGAGAGATGCACATCAATCATTATTGGCAACAAGATTAAGAACATATGATTTATTAAAAGCTGCTAAACCAACAGAAAAATATCAAAAAGATTTATTCTCACTTGAAATGTGGGGTGGAGCTACTTATGATGTTGCATATAGATTCTTAAAAGAGTCACCTTGGCGTAGATTACAAAAACTAAGAGAAGAAATACCAAGTATAATGTTCCAAATGTTGCTTAGAGCATCAAATGGAGTTGGATATAAAAACTATCCAGATAATGTAATAGAAGAATTTACAAAAGAGTCTGCTAAACAAGGAATAGATGTATTTAGAATATTTGACTCATTAAACTGGGTTGAAAATATGAAACCATCTATTAATACAGCTTTAGAAACTGGAAAAATAGTTGAAGCAACTATGTGTTATACAGGTGATATATTAGATAAGACTAAAACTAAATATGATTTAGAATATTATATTAAGATGGCAAAAGAGTTAGAAAGTTTAGGAGCAGACATAATAGCAATAAAAGATATGTCAGGACTTCTTAAACCATATTCTGCTTATACATTAGTTAAAGAACTAAAGAAAAATGTAAAAGCACCAATACATTTACACACTCATGATACAAGTGGAAATGGTGTGGCAACTTGTTTGATGGCATCAGAAGCTGGTGTAGATATAATTGATGCTGCATTAGAATCTATGGCAGGACTTACAAGTCAACCATCACTTAATGCAATAGTAGAAGCTCTTAAAAATACAGAAAGAGATACAGGTATAGATTTATTTGGATATGATGAGTTAGGAAAATACTATAAAGATTTAAGAAAAGTCTATAATAAATTTGAAAGTGACTTAACTAACTCTTGTGCAGAAATATACAATTTTGAAATACCAGGAGGTCAATATACAAACTTAAAACCTCAAGCTGATAGTTTAGGATTAGTTAATAGATTTGATGAAGTTAAAGAAAAATATAAAGAAGCTAATGAAGTTGTAGGAGATATAATAAAAGTAACACCATCTTCAAAAGTTGTAGGAGATTTAGCTATCTTTATGACTAAAAATAAATTAGATAAAAATAATATAATAGAAGAAGGTAAGAACTTATCATTCCCAGATTCTGTTGTAGACTACTGTAAAGGTATGATTGGTCAACCAGAAGGTGGAGTCCCAAAAGATTTACAAGAAGTAGTTTTAAAAGGCGAAGAAGCTATTACAGTAAGACCTGGTTCACTATTACCAGCAGAAGATTTTGATGACATAGCAAAATATCTAAATGAAAAATATGATATAAATGCAAATATAAGAAATGTTATAAGTTATGCTTTATATCCAAAAGTTTATGAAGACTATATTAAACATTTACAACATTATAATGATATATCTAAACTTGAAAGTGATGTATTCTTCTATGGATTAAATAAAAATGAAGAATGTGAAGTAGAAATAGAAGAAGGTAAAGTATTAACAATAAGATTAGTTGAAATTGGTGAAGTTAAAGAAGATGGATTTAGAACTATAGGCTTTGAATTAAATGGAATGGTTAGAGAAGTGGAAATAAAAGATAGAAACTTCTCTGGAAAAGTTACTAATGTTGAGAAAGCTGATATGAATGATCCACTTCAAATCGGAGCAAGTATACCAGGAAAAGTTATAAAAATAATGGTTAAAGAAGAAGATGAAGTAAAAGCAAATCAACCATTAATAGTTATAGAAGCAATGAAAATGGAAACTATAATAGTTGCTAAAACTGATGGAGTAATTAAATCAATTAAAGTAAAAGAAGATGATATGGTTGAAGATAAACAACTATTAATGATAATGAAATAATTGAATTGAAACAACTTATAAAACACTCTAAAATATTTTTATTAAATATTTAGAGTGTTTTTATTTGTTTAAATTAAATATTTGTTAAAAAAAAGAGGAAAATTATATCCCTATGTAGAAATAAAGCTAGTAAGGAAAATGTTATCTAAAAATTCTAAAAATAATAAACATTTTCTAGACTATTTCTTAGGAAATAACAGCTAAGAGAAAATACATAAATTTAAAAGGTGGGTGCTTATATGAAGGTTTATGATAGTAATATGTTGAGAAATGTAGCAGTATTAGGACATAGCGGATGTGGTAAAACAAATCTAATCGAAACTATAGCTTACACAGCAAACACTAATAAGATACCTAAATTAACTGACAAGGTAAATATGACTTATAGTATGGGATTAATACCTATAGAATATAATGACTATAAGTTTAACTTATTGGATACACCAGGATATTTTGACTTTAGCGGAGATGTTGTATCATCTCTTAGAGCAAGTGATGCAGCAATAATAGTAATAGATGCAACAGCACCTATTCAAGTTGGTACAGAGAAATCATTAGAACTAACTGAGAGTATTCCTAAGATAATGTTTATAAATAAAATAGATAATGAAAAAGCAAGATATAAAGATGCAATAGCAATGTTAAGAGAAAAATACAATAATAAGATAGTTCCAATGATAAGTCCTATATACAAAGATAAAAACTTTGTCAAGTTACATAATGTATTTGAAAATATAGATGATTTAGAAGGTGAATTTAAAGAACAAGCTATGAGTGTAAAAGAAGCTTTAATGGAACTTATAGCAGAAACAGATGACCAAATATTAGATAAGTATTTTAATGGAGAAGAGTTAACTACAGAAGAAATCCAAAAAGGTATTGTTATAGGTATACAAAGAGGAGATATTATACCTGTAATATGTGGTTCAACTATAAATAATATAGGAACAAAAGAAATATTAGATACAATATCAAATTATCTAGAACCTATATTTACAGAAGAGAGTAAGCCATTTAAAGGATTAGTATTTAAAACTATGGTTGACCCATTTGTAGGAAAAATGTCATATATAAAAATTACTCAAGGTGCAATTTCTAAAGATAAAGAAGTTTTTAATATAAACAAAAACATAAAAGAAAAAATAGCTAACATATATACATTGAGAAATAGTGAGTTAGTTGAAATAGACAAAGCTAAGGCTGGTGATGTAGTAGTTGTAACTAAAGTTAATTCTCTAAAGACAGGAGATACTATATCTGTAGATAAAGATGCAGAAGCTTTAGATAAGATAGACTTCCCTAAACCACAAATATATTATGCTGTTAATCCTAAGAATAAGGGTGATGAAGAAAAGGTAGCTGCTGTATTAAACAAACTTGTAGAGGAAGACCCTACATTACATTGGTATAGAAATACAGAGACAAAACAAGCTCTTTTAGGAGGACAAGGGGAGCTTCATATAAAAACAATTAAAAATAAAATGAAAGATAAGTTCGGGGTAGATGTTGAATTAAATGACCTTAAAGTTCCTTATAGAGAAACTATAAAGGAAACAGCTGATGTACAAGGTAAGCATAAGAAACAATCAGGTGGCCATGGTCAATATGGAGATGTAAAGATAAGATTTGAAAGATGTGAATCTGATTTTGAATTTACAGAAGAAATATTTGGTGGGTCTGTACCAAAACAATATATACCAGCAGTAGAAAAAGGTTTAAAAGATTCTATGCAAAAAGGAGTATTGGCTGGTTTCCCTGTTACAAATATAAAGGCTACACTTTATGATGGTTCATACCATGATGTAGACTCTTCTGAAATGGCTTTTAAGATGGCAGCAAGTGCAGCATTTAAAAAAGGTATGGAGGAAGCTCATCCAATATTATTAGAGCCTATTATGAAACTTAAGATAACTGTTCCAGAAGAATATATGGGAGATGTTATGGGAGATATAAACAAGAGAAGAGGTAAAATATTTGGTATGGAGCCAGATAATAAAGGAAAACAAATAATATTTGCAGAGGCTCCACAAGCAGAAACATTTAAATATGCAATAGATTTAAGAGCAATGACACAAGGTAGAGGGTATTTTGAAATGGAATTAGAAAGATATGGAGAGGTTCCATCACAATTTGCAGAAAAAATAATTGGACTAGCTACTGCAAAGTAATAAAGAAGATAGAACATTAAATAATTAATATCCATCTATTATGTAAAATAATTTTGTAATTAAAACTAGGTATATACTTATTTTAAAGAAGTGTATATCTAGTTTTTATGTGTTTTTATAAAAAACAAGAAAAAACCAAATTAAAGTAATAAAAAATGTGAAGAATAAAAGATACTTTCTTAAACTGTTTTAATAAAAGAAAGTATCTTTTTATATTATTATTTTTAGAAATGTTTAATAATAATGATATGAAGGTATATTTACAAATACAAGGTATAGATACATTAAAAATCAATTAATAACCAATAATTTTAAGACTTAATTGTTATAAATGTAAGAAGTAGAAGATTATACTTAACAAAAGATGGACACCTCATTTAAATTATTATGAAAAAAATAAATTTACACAATTTAGGGCTTTAAAAATTTAAATAATAGGTGTAAAATAGTAGTCAAAGAAAGTCAAAATAAAAAGGTGTGTGGTGATATAAATGGCAACTATGACAGATATAATTGAAAAATTTATTAAAGATTTGATGGAAGAGGATAATAGTATACAGATTCAAAGAAATGAACTAGCAAACTTGTTTAGTTGTGCACCATCACAAATAAATTATGTTTTAACAACAAGGTTTACCATAGATAAAGGTTATTATATAGAAAGCAAAAAAGGTGGCGGAGGATATGTTCAGATAGAAAAAATACGAAGAAGCAAAGATGGACATATTAGAGAAATACTAAACGAAAGGATAGGAAGCCAAATATCCTATAAGAAAGCAAAAGAGTTGGTAGAAAGTTTGAGAGAATCAGACTTAATTAGTGAAAGAGAATTAAAACTAATATTATATGCAATAGATGATAAATCATTATGTATGCCAGTATATGAATTAAAAGAGAAGGTAAGGTCTAATGTTTTAAAGAATATAATAATAGGAGTATTTAGTATAGAGGAGTGATAATTTATGCTATGTCAAAAATGCAATAAAAATAAAGCATCTGTATATTATAATAAAATAGTCAATGGAGAAAAGACAGAAATGTATCTGTGTAGTGAATGTGCTAAAGAAAATACAGAGATGAATTTTAATTTAGATATGCCTTTTTCAATGATGGATATATTTTCCAACTTAGGATTTCAACCTAAAAAAGAGCTTGAAGAAAAGTTAGTTTGCCAAAAATGTAATATGACATATAGTGAATTTAAGAATAATGGAAGATTTGGATGCAGTGAATGTTACAATGCATTTAGTAGTCAAGTAAATCCAATGCTTCAAAATATACATGGTCATATAGAACATATAGGTAAGGCACCTAAAAAATCTTTTTATAAAATAAGTGTAGAAAATGAGATTAGAGAATTAAAAGAAGATTTGGATAGAGCTATAAAAAATGAAGAGTATGAATTAGCTGCTCAATTTAGAGATAAGATTAAGTATTTAAAAGGCTCTATTGACTAAGATTGGAGTGATATTATGAAAGAGAATATAGTCATGAAATCAAGAGTTAGGCTGGCTAGGAACTTGAGCAATTATCCTTTTCCAAATAGGTTAGATAAAGAGTGTGCTATGGAAATAATAGAAAAGGTAAAAAATGCATTTATGAATTCTAGTTTAGAACATAAAGAAGAGTTTGATTTCTATAAGATTGAAGATTTAGACCAATCTAAAAAGATGCTCATGGTTGAAGAGCATATGATAAGTCCAGACTTAGCAGAAAATGATAAAAGTGCTGTTATAGTAAAAAAAGATAAAACTGTAAGTATAATGATAAATGAAGAAGACCATATAAGAATACAAACTATGTGTGATGATTTAAATTTAGAAAATGCTTATAACATAGCAAATGAGATAGATGATTTATTAGAATCAAATTTAGAGTATGCATTTAGCACAAACTTGGGTTATCTAACATCTTGCCCAACTAACACGGGAACTGGAATGAGAGCTTCTGTAATGATGCACTTGCCTGCATTGAGTCAATTAGGCTATATGGATGAACTTTATAAGATTTCATCACAAATAGGTATAGCAATAAGAGGTATATATGGAGAGCGAACAGAAGCATTGGGAAATATATACCAAATATCTAATCAGCTTACGCTTGGAAGAACAGAGTCTAATATTATAGAGAATGTAAGTGGTCTTACAAAGGATGCAATTTCAAAAGAAGTGAAAGCCAGAGAAATCTTACAAAAAAAATTGGGTATAAAATTAGAAGATAAAATATTTAGGTCAATAGGAACACTTGAAAATTCAAGGGTAATGAGTAGTTCAGAGGCAATGAGCCATCTATCAAATATAAAAATGGGAATAGAAATGAACTATATAAAAAAACTAGATTTAAAATCTATAGAACAACTTATGATAGGTATACAACCAGCACATCAGTCAATAATGTATAAGAGTGATGATGTTGAAAATAGAGATATAAATAGAGCAACATACATTAGAGAAACTTTGGAAAAATTAAGAGGAGGGATAAATTATGAACTTCAATAGATTTACACAAAGAGCTAAAAAAGCAATTGATTTAGCGTTTGAGTCTGCTAAAAACTTAGGGCATAATATTGTTGGAAGCGAGCATATACTTTTAGGGCTTTTAAAAGAAGAAGAAGGAATAGCCGCCAAAGTTCTAAGTAAAGTTGGATTTACAGAGGCTTATTTAGAAGGCAAAATAATTGATATGGAAGGTAAGGGCGAAGGAATTCCAGAAGACATAGTATTAAGCCCAAGAAGTAAACAAATATTGGAACTATCAGGAATGTTTGCAAATAAATTAAAAACAAATTATATAGGAACTGAGCATATATTATTAGCTATTATTCAAGAAGGAGAAGGAATAGCTAATAAAGTTTTGAACTATGCAGGTGTAAATGACAGAACTCTAGCCCAATTAACAATTGATATGATGGGTATGAGTGATAATAATCAATATAAATCAGAAAATAGTTACACGGGCAACCAAAATCAAACAGAGTCCAAGATTCTCGATAAATATGGAAGAAATCTTACACTATATGCAAAACAAAATAAAATAGACCCTGTTATAGGAAGAGAAAAAGAAATACAAAGAGTTATACAAATATTAAGTAGAAGAACTAAAAACAACCCTGTGCTAATAGGAGACCCAGGAGTAGGTAAAACAGCTATAGCTGAAGGTTTAGCAACAAATATAGCATTAGGAAATGTTCCAGAAACACTAAAAAGTAAAACTTTGTATTCTTTAGAGATGGGTTCATTATTAGCTGGTGCTAAGTATAGAGGAGAATTTGAAGAAAGAATTAAAGAAGTTGTAGATGAAGTTGTTAAAAATGGAAATATAATTTTATTTATAGATGAGATGCATACCATAATAGGAGCTGGGTCTACAGGAGAAGGATCTATAGATGCGTCAAATATATTAAAACCTGCATTAGCTAGAGGAGAAATACAAGTTATAGGTGCAACAACAATAGATGAGTATAGAAAGCATGTTGAAAAAGACTCTGCACTAGAAAGAAGATTCCAACCAGTTATGGTGGATGAACCAAGTAAAGAAGATTCAATAAAAATATTAGAAGGATTGAGAGATAAATATGAAGCTCATCACAAAGTTAAAATAACTGATGATGCTATAAAAACAGCTGTAGAATTATCAACTAGATATATATCAGATAGATATCTACCAGATAAAGCTATAGATTTGATTGATGAAGCTGCATCAAAAGTGAGGCTAAAGGAAAATACTCCTCCAGCCGAAATAAAAAAATTAGAATTAGAAATAGAAAATATAGATAAAGAAAAAGAAGAGGCAGTAAGATGCCAAGATTTTGAGAAAGCAGCAAAAATAAGAGATGAACAAGGCATACTTAAAAAACAATTAGAAGATGTTAGAGAAAGATGGAATAAGTCATCTAAACATTCTGATTTAGTTGATGGAGAAGTCATTGCTGAAGTAGTAGGTTTATGGACAGGAATACCTGTTAATAAAATTCTTGAGGAAGAAGCTGATAGACTCTTAAAACTTGAAGAAATCTTACACAATAGAGTTATAGGTCAAGAGCAAGCAGTAAAATCTATTTCCAAGGCAATAAGAAGGTCAAGAGCAGGTCTTAAGGACCCTAATAGACCAATCGGCTCATTCTTATTTTTAGGACCTACAGGAGTAGGGAAAACAGAGTTATCTAAGGCATTAGCAGAAGTGCAATTTGGAGATGAAAATCAAATAATAAGAATTGATATGTCTGAATATATGGAAAAACATGCTGTATCAAGAATGATAGGTTCACCTCCTGGTTATATAGGTCATGATGAAGGAGGTCAATTAACTGAAAAAGTAAGAAGAAACCCATATTCAGTTATTTTATTTGATGAGATAGAGAAAGCTCATCCAGATGTGTTTAATATTCTATTACAAATTCTAGATGATGGTAGATTAACAGATTCAAAAGGAAGAACTGTTGATTTTAAGAATACGATTGTGATAATGACATCAAATGTTGGTGCATCTACAATTGGTAGACAAAAAACTTTAGGGTTTAGTATAGCTAAAGGAGATGAAGAAGAAAAGTCTCAATATGAAAAAATGAAAGAAAACATAATGGGTGAATTAAAGCAAAGATTCAGACCAGAGTTTTTAAATAGAATAGATGATATAATAGTTTTCCATTCATTAAATACAGAGCATATATCTAAAATAGTAATTTTAATGGTAGATAAATTACAAGAAAGACTAAAAGATATGGATATAAAACTAGAAATGAGTGATGAAGCTATAAAATTAATTTCTAAATCTGGATTTGATTTGGAATATGGAGCAAGACCTCTTAAAAGAGCCTTACAAAAAGAACTAGAAGATGAGTTATCTGAAGCGATTTTAAGAGGCGATGTAAAAAAAGGAAGTAATATAATAGCAAAAGTTAAAGATGAAAAAATAGTTTTTGAAACTAAATAATTCAATAGAGTTGCATTTTAAAATCTTATAGATATAAGCTTTAGGGTTTAAAGAAAATTTTAAGGGCAATGAATCTAAAATAATTCATTGCCCTTAATTATTTTTTTTAATCTTTACCTATTATCTTTCACATATGCTAAAATTATAGTATATAATAATAAATTAAGGATGATTAAAATATGGCAAAAATAAAAACTAAATATGTATGTCAATCTTGTGGATATGAAACAGCTAAGTGGCTTGGAAAATGTCCAGAGTGTACAAAATGGAATACATTTGTAGAAGAAGTAGATCAAAAAAGCACAAAAAAAGAGGTCTTTATAATAGATAAATCTTCATCTAAACCAGTTAGTATAACTTCAATAGAGAGTAAAGAAGAAGAAAGGTTTACAACAGACATAAAAGAATTAGATAGAGTTCTTGGTGGAGGGATAGTTAAAGGTTCTCTAGTACTTGTTGGTGGAGACCCTGGTATAGGTAAATCCACACTTTTAATTCAAGTCTCTAGTAATGTAGCTAATTTAGGAAAGACTGTTTTATATATAACTGGAGAAGAATCAGAATCACAGATAAAAATGAGAGCAAAAAGATTAGGTATTAATTCAGAAAATTTATATATATTTGCTGAAAATAATTTGAGTATAATTGAATCTTATTTAGAAAGTGTAAATCCACAATTAATAATTCTAGACTCAATTCAAACTGTCTTTAGTCCAGAAATATCTTCAGCACCAGGCACTGTCAGCCAAATTAAAGAAGGTACTTCAAAATTCATGAAGATTTCTAAAAAAATGGGAATTTCAACATTCATAGTTGGTCATGTAACCAAAGAAGGTTCACTAGCAGGTCCAAAATTATTAGAGCATATGGTTGATACTGTTTTATATTTTGAAGGTGAAAGATATAATACATATAGATTAGTAAGGGCTGTTAAAAATAGATTTGGTTCAACAAATGAGCTTGGAGTATTTGAAATGAGGGACTTGGGATTAGTAGAGCTTGATAACCCATCTAAGATTTTGATATCTGAAAAACCAAAAGATGTAGCAGGTTCAGTCATAATATCCACTGTAGAAGGTACAAGACCAATGCTACTTGAATTACAAGCATTAGTTTCACCAACAAGTTTTGGTATAGCAAGAAGAACATCTACAGGAGTAGATTATAATAGAGTTGGTATGTTATTAGCAGTCTTAGAAAAACGTGTTGGTCTGCAAATACAAAACCAAGATGTATATATAAATATAGTTGGAGGTATAAAGATAAATGAACCTTCGATTGACTTAGGAATAGCTATTTCTGTAGCATCTAGCTTTAGAAATATACCTATAGATGAAGATATAGCTGTTACAGGAGAGGTAGGACTTACAGGAGAAGTTAGATCAGTAAGTTTTATAGAAAAAAGAATTGCTGAGTGCAAAAAACTTGGCTTTAAAAAGATAGTAGTTCCTAGAAGTAATTATGATGTTGTAAAAGATACTAAAGGTATAGAAATATGGCCAGTAGACAACTTAAGACAAGCTATAAATATAGTACTTGGGAGGAATCAATAAATATGGAGAATTTTTTGGATAACAAAAATATGCTATATGCATTAAAAATGATATCTCCTGGAACCCCTCTTAGATTAGGCCTAAACAATGTGCTAAGAGCTAAGACTGGCGGTTTAATTGTAATTGCAACAAATGAAGATGTAATGAAAATAGTAGATGGAGGATTTGCTATAAATGCAGAGTATTCACCATCATATCTATATGAATTAGCCAAAATGGATGGAGCGATAGTTTTAAGTGGTGATGTAAAGAAAATATTATTTGCTAATGCACAACTTATACCAGATTACTTTATAGAAACGTCAGAAACTGGAACTAGACATAGAACGGCAGAAAGAGTAGCAAAACAAACTGGTGCTATAGTTATAGGAATTTCACAAAGAAGAAATGTTATAACAGTTTATAGAGGAAATGAGAAGTATGTGGTCGAAGATATATCTAAGATATTTACTAAGGCAAATCAAGCAATACAAACTTTAGAAAAATATAAAACAGTATTAGACCAAGCTATAACTAATTTAAATGCTTTAGAGTTTAATGATTTGGTAACTATTTATGATGTAGCGTTAGTCATGCAGAAAATGGAAATGGTAATGAGAGTTACAAGTATAATTGAAAAATATGTGATAGAATTGGGGGATGAAGGAACTTTAGTAAGCATGCAATTAGAGGAATTAATGGGTACAACTAGAATAGATCAGAAATTAATATTCAAAGATTATAACAAAGAAAATACTGAAATAAAAGAACTTATGAAAAAAGTTAAAAATTTAAATTCAGAAGAACTAATAGAATTATTTAATATGGCAAAACTATTAGGGTATAGTGGATTTTCAGAAAGTATGGATATGCCTATAAAAACAAGAGGCTATAGAATTCTTAGCAAAATACATAGACTACCAACAGCAATAATAGAAAACTTAGTAAATTATTTTGAAAACTTTCAAGAAATATTGGATGCGTCTATTGAAGAGTTAGATGAAGTTGAAGGAATAGGTGAAATAAGAGCAACATATATAAAAAATGGACTTATAAAAATGAAACAATTAGTATTATTAGATAGACACATATAATGAATTTTAAGTGAATTTTACTACTTTTTTCTTGAATATAATATACACTTTGGTCTATAATAGATAAGTATAACTAGGGGGTGAAGCATTGATAAGGAAAGTAACAAGGATATTGTTTATTTTACTTGGATTTACGATAGGTATAACGACCTATTTAACATTGATGAGAGATTTTGAAATATTAACATTTGGAAAAGAAACTTATGGTTATATAGCAGCTGTAGTAGCAGGTATAGTAATAGCTATTTTAGGATATCTTATAGAGCCATGGGTTGTGAATAGAACAAAAGAAATTGCTAAAGTTGTGGATAAAGAACTATCAAAATATCCTCAAACAGATATATTATTAGGGTCTATGGGTCTTATAGTAGGATTTGTAATTGCATATTTATTAAGTGGGCTAGTAAATAGAATACCAATAGTAGGTGGAATATTATCATTACTATTATATTTATTCCTAGGATATCTTGGAATGAAAGTTGCGCTTAAAAGTAAAAATGATTTATTTAATATTGGAAAATTAGGAAGATTGGCAAATCCTATTAAAGATAAGGATAAGGATAAAGATAATAAAAAAGAAGTAAAGGCGATACCTCCAAAAGTATTAGATACAAGTGTAATAATTGATGGAAGGATAGCTGATATTTGTAAAACAGGATTTATAGAAGGAAAACTTATTATTCCTGCTTTTGTTTTGGAAGAATTAAGACATATTGCAGATTCTTCAGATGATTTGAAAAGAGTAAGAGGTAGAAGAGGTCTGGATATATTAAATATAATTCAGAAAGAATTAAATATAGAGGTTGAAATAAGTGAAAGGGACTTTGATGATATAGCAGAAGTTGATAGTAAATTATTAAAGCTTGCCCAAGTATTAAATGGAAAAGTTGTTACTAATGATTATAACTTAAATAAGGTTGCTCAATTTCAAGGTGTTGAAGTATTAAATATAAATGAGTTGGCTAATGCTATAAAACCAGTTGCAATACCAGGTGAAGATATGGTTGTCCAAGTGGTTAAAGAAGGAAAAGAAGCTCAACAGGGTGTTGCATATCTAGATGATGGAACTATGATAGTTGTTGATGGAGGAAGAAAACATATGAATGAGACTATAAAAGTTTTAGTAACTTCTGTTCTTCAAACTCCTGCTGGTAGAATGATATTTGCAAAACCTAAAAATTGATATATTCAAATAAACCTAAAATTTGGGCTGTTTATTATAAATAGATGGTCCAAATTTATTTGTTTATAACGACAATGTTTAATGTATTCTTAAGTGTGAGGATTTAAATCAGAAAGCAGGGAGAATTTATGAGAAAAAAGATTATATCTTTCTTAGCAACATTTATCATAATATTAACATCGATGAGCCAGTATAGCTTTGCAGATGATATACCAACGCATGGAAAAGTAATATTTATAGATATGAATAGAACTAGTATGAACAATATGTTAAGAATAAAATCATTGAGAGAAGAGCTAGAAGATAGAGGATATATTGGCTTGATGAACATAAGAGGCGATAAAGGTAGTGATGATAGAAGGTCATATGCCAGTATGGGTGCTGGAGGAAGAGCCAATGTAGCTAATGAAGAAGATATTAATTTTGAAAGCTCAAGCAAAGATAGAAATATAGTTTTTGAATCAGCTACAGGTAAGAAAGCAAAAGGTATAAATGATTTGACTATAAATATGTCAATAAATGAGAATCTAAACTTTGGAGAATATGGTTCTACATTAGGTTCATTAGGTCAAAGTTTATCTGAAAATAAATTAAAAACATCTGTATTAGGAAATGCAGATATAGTTGAAAATGGTAAACTTGTAAAAAATAGAAACTTATGCTTAACAGCTATGGATGAGTATGGTAGAATTTCTTACGGAAATGTAGATAATATCAATAAAAAAGATTTATCTATGCCTTATGGAATATCAACTGATTACACTAAGCTTGTTGCTGAAACTAAAGAAGCTTATAAAAATAGTGATGTAGTTTTTGTAGAACTTGGAGATACATATAGGTTAGATTTATATAAATCTAACTTGAATGAAAAAACATATAAAAACATGAAAGACAAGATAGAAAAAAACATAGATGAATATTTAAAAAATATATTTTCTATGGTTGGAGAAAATGATACTGTTTACATAGCTAGTGCATTTCCAAGTGATTTAGATTATAAAAATAAAAGAAGGCTTTCTCCAATAATAAAATTAAATGGCAATGGAAAAGGGATGTTATCATCTTCAACTACTAGAAGAGAAGGTATTGTTACTAATCTAGATGTTGGAGCTGAGATATTAAATAACTTTGATATAAAAAATCAAAATATGGTTGGAAAGAAGTATGAACTTATTAACAGAGATGATAATAAAGAGTATCTGATGGATGAATACCAAAAGATAGTATCTGTTTCAAGCATAAGGTCTACAATACTTAATGGATTTGTAAGTATAGTATTTTTGTCATGGATAGTTGCTATGATTCTAATTCTATTTAGAAAGCATATATCGAAAAATCACAAAGAAACAATATTTTTTATATTAAAAGAATTTCTAAAAATAGGAATAGTAATGCCATTATCATTTATGATAACTCCAATAATGAATTTTAAAACACCAGTAGCAATATCTTTAGGAATAATTATAATAACACTTACTATATACTTAATAAGCAAAGTTCTGATAAAGAATGATTTAAAAAATATGTTATTCTTTACAGGTTTAACTATATTGATTATGGTTATTGATTCTGCATTTGGTTCATATTTAATGAAAAGTAATGTAATGAGTTATGATTGTATAATTGGGGCTAGATACTACGGAGTAGGAAATGAATATCAAGGAGTGGCAATAGGTAGTGCAATATTTACATTTGCGATTTTGCTTACATATAAAAAGATACCAAAGTGGTCTGTAATAGTATTTTCTTTAGTTATCTTAATTACGAGTGCATCTCCAGCTATGGGTGCAAATGTTGGAACTGCTATTTCTGAATGTGTTGCATTTTTACTATTTATACTATTGATATATAATGTAAAAATAGACTTTAAAAAAGTTGTATTATTAGGTGTAGCAGTATTGCTTGTTTTAGGCGCCTTTGTAGCTATAGATATGATTTCAGGAAGCAACTCACATTTAGGTATGTTTGTAAAAGAAGTTTACTTTAATGGACCAGGAGAAATAATACAAACATTTAGCAGAAAGATAGAAATGAACTTGAAACTAGCTCAAACCAGTGCATGGGTAAATATACTATTAACTGGGATAGGGGTTATCTTAGTTCTTATGATTAATCAGATTAGATACTTTAAACAATTAATTGATGAATATCCAATTATATTTAAAGGATTTATAGCGTCAATAGCAGGATGCTTTGTAACTCTTTTAGTAAATGATTCTGGAATTGTATCATCAGCTACAGCTTTTATTTATGTAATTGTAGCTATGATTATATTAAGTATAAATCTGATAGTATTAAAAGAATAAGTTACATATAGTCTCTATATAAATATTGATGATATGTTAATTTGAATTTATTTTGACAAAATAACTTTAAAGAAAAAATTTTACAAAAATTAATTATTACACAAAAATCCCAAGTTTATTTTAACTTGGGATTTTTATATAATAATTTAAACTTTATCTTGTTTTAATGTAATTTGAAATGATGTACCTTTTCTCCGTGTTTATTCCAACACCATTGTCAGTAGTATTAATGTAAATGTTCTAAATCTGTATGAAATCCAAATATCTGCTTTTCAGATTTTGGATTATTGGCAACATTGGCAATAAGGTTTTGAAGAAAGGCAATCATTTCAAATTGTGTATGTTTAAGCTGTATTTTTCCAGAAAAATCTATAAAAAATGTCAGACTTAAATTGTCTATTAACTTTTCATTATATACTCACTTTTTATATATATTATCTAAAAATATCATGCTTTCTTCTTCACTAAAGCGGTAGTTTTTATTAAGCATTAGATATGAATATCCTGTGATATATGATAATAGTGTTTTCAAATCATATGATATATCAGCAAGTCAATGAGTTTTTGAAACTTCAAGTTATTCTCGTTCAATCTCAGTTTCTTAAAGTTTATTGCTTAATGCCTTTATATTTATAATAATTTCTTTATACATAAAATAGTACAATTTTAGTTTACCATCTTTAGTAAAATCTTTTTTGGCGATTGTATAATTTCCTTTAGACAAAATACTTATTGAGCAAATTATCAGGTAAAGTGGTCAAACAAGAAATAAAAAAAAGTATTCCTTAATTTAATGTAATAACTTATTTTTAATTACACAAAAAAAACAGTTGACTTTTTATACGAACCCCTTCTATAATGTTATTGAAATTAAGTAAAATCATTGAACAAATGTAAAAATAATTGAAAAATCTTGATTTTGGAGGAAGGGAAATGAAAAAAATTGGAGACTTAAGGTTAATGATGAAGTGTTGTTCACTTTATTATGAAGATAATTTGAATCAACAAGAAATAGCGAATCAATTGGGAATATCAAGACCAACAATATCAAGAATATTAAAAGAAGCTTTTGAGCAAGGAATAGTAAAAATACAAATAGTTGATGTTTTAAAAAATGACTATCAAAAAATAGAAAGAAGTTTAGAAAGAAAATATAAATTGAAAGAAGTAATAGTGGTAGATGATAAACAAGACTCATTAACACAAAAACAAGAATTAGCAAGAGCTGTGTCTGAATATCTTACCAGAGTAGTAAAAGAAAATGATATAATTGGGGTTTCCATAGGAACAACTCTAAAAGAAATTCCTAGATATGTAGAAAAAAGCAACTGTAAAAATGTTACGTTCATACCTTTACTAGGAGGAATTGGAGATAATGAAATAGATATACACGCAAATCAAATAGCTGTAAGTTTAGCAAGAGCTTTTGGAGGAGATTTTAAGTTATTACATGCTCCTGCTGTGATGTCTGATTTATCTACAAAAGAAAAGCTTTGTAAGGATGAAAAAATTAAAGAAGTACTAGACTTAATAGATAAAACAACTATTGCAATTGTAGGTATAGGAAATCCTATGAGTTTAAACTCAACAATAATGGCTTCTGGATATATGCATGAAGAAGATATAGATGATTTAAAAAAGTATAACTCAATAGGCGCAATTTGTTTGCAAGCTTTTGATAAGGAAGGAAAAACTTCTATACTTGAATTTAATCAAAGGGTACTAGGGGTAAAACTAAATGATTTAAAAAAGATAAAAAGAACAATAGGTGTTGCTTCAGGAGATGAAAAGATAGAAGCAATAAAAGCATCATTAAAAGCCAAATTTATAAATAGCTTAGCAATTAATCACAGTTTAGCACTTGAATTATTAGAAGATTGTGACTAATAGAAATATAGATAAAAATTAATAGGAGGGAATTGATATGACATTATCAAAAGAAACATTACTTGAAATGTATAAGAGAATGAATCAAGCTAGAAAGTTTGAAGAGAAAGTTAGTTGGTTTTTTGCAAGAGGTATGGTACATGGAACAACTCATTTATCAGTAGGTCAAGAAGCTTCAAGTGTAGCCGCAGTAATGGCACTAGAAAAAGGAGATTTGGTTTCATTAACTCATAGAGGTCATAGCCAATTTATAGGAATGGGAATAGATTTAAATAAAATGATGGCTGAGCTTATGGGAAAAGAAACTGGATTTTGTAAAGGAAAAGGAGGCTCAATGCATATAGCAGATATTGAGTCAGGTAACTTAGGAGCAAATGGAGTCGTAGGTGGAGGTCTTACTATAGCTCCTGGCGCTGCACTTACACAACAATATAAAAAGACAGGAAAAATAGTTTTATGTAGTTTTGGTGATGGTGCATCAAATGAAGGTACATTTCATGAGGGAATAAACTTGTCATCAATATGGAAATTACCAATAATATTTTATTGTGAAAACAACCTATATGGCATGTCAACAAGTATAAAACGTCACATGAATATAGATAGTGTTGCAACAAGAGCAGCATCTTATGGTATAGAAGGAATATCAATAGATGGATATAATCCAATAGAAGTATATGAAACAGTACAAAAAGCTGCTGAAAAATGTAGAAGAGGGGAAGGGCCTGTATTAATTGAAAGTAGGACCTATAGATGGCTAGGTCATTCAAAATCAGATGCAAATGTATATAGAACGAAAGAAGAGATAGAATCGTGGAAGGCAAAAGACCCTATAAAATTTTTAAGAAATTATCTTATAGAAAATAATATGGCAAATGAAAATGAATTAGATATAATTGAAGATTTTGCTAAAAAATCAATAGAAGATGCAGTAGAATTTGCTCAAAATAGCCCAAATCCAAAAATAGAATCTTTATTAGATGATGTATATGCAGACTAAAAATAGTAAAGGAGGAAAATAAAAATGAGTACAAGAGAATTAACATATGCACAAGCAATAAAAGAAGCAATGTCAGAAGAAATGAGAAGAGATGAAAATGTAATATTTATGGGAGAAGATATAGGGATATATGGAGGAGCATTTGGCGTATCAGTGGGAATGATAGATGAATTTGGACCAGAAAGAGTAAGAGATACTCCTATATCAGAGGCAGCTATAGCAGGTGCAGCAGCAGGTGCAGCGGCAACTGGGTTAAGACCGATTATGGAAGTAATGTTTATGGATTTTGTTACAATATCTATGGACGCGATTGTAAATCAAGCAGCAAAAATGAGATATATGTTTGGTGGGAAGGCTCAGGTTCCAATGGTTGTTAGATGTCCTGGAGGTTCTGGAACTGGTTCAGCAGAACAACATTCACAAAGTTTGGAAGCATGGTTTTGTCATGTACCAGGAGTAAAAGTGGTTGCACCTTCAACACCAGCAGATGCTAAGGGATTATTAAAAGCAGCTATAAGAGACAATAATCCAGTAATATTTGTTGAAAACAAATTGTTATATAGAAAAAAAGGAATTGTCCCAGAGGGAGATTATGTAATTGATATTGGAAATGCAGATATTAAAAAAGAAGGTTCTGATGTTACAGTAATCACTTATGGAAGGATGTTACAAAGTGTTGAAGAAGCTGCAGAAAACCTATCAAAAGAAAATATAGATGTAGAAATTATAGATTTAAGAACTTTATATCCATTAGATAAAGAGACAATCATAAAGAGTGTATGTAAAACTGGTAGAGTTTTAATTTGCCATGAAGCATCTAAGACTGGTGGTCTAGGTGGAGAAATATCAGCATTAATAACAGAAAGTGAATCATTTGATTATTTAGATGCACCAGTAAAAAGAATATGTGGAAAAGATGTGCCAATACCATATAATCCAGAGCTAGAAAAAGCAGTAGTCCCAAGAATTGATGAAATAGAAGATGCAATAAAATCTTTAATTGTTAGATAAGGGGGGATAGAAATGGTGGCAAATAAAGTAAAAGCCACACCAGCAGCCAAAAACCAAGCAAGAAAAGACAATATAGAGTTAGATTGGCTGGTTGGAAGTGGAGAAAATGGAAGAATACATCTAGTGGATGTGTTAAACTATCTAGAAAATAATAAAGTAAAAGCAACTCCTTTAGCAAAAAGGATAGCAGAGGATTTAAATATAGATTTAGAAAATGTTGTAGGTACTGGATACAATAGAAAAATAAAAAAATCAGATATAGAAAAGGCACATACACAAGAGACTATCGTATCAACTGATGTATCTAAATCTAACGAAACAAAAGAAATAAAATCAAAACATGAGAATTTAAGTACGTTTAATACAGTAGAAGGAGAGTTCGAAAAGCCAAATCCAATGAGAGCAACTGTAGCAAAACGAATGTCAGAAAGCTACTTCAGTGCTCCTGTATTTACATTCAATATAGAGGTAGATGCTACAGAACTTAAAGAACTTAGAGCAAAATTAATAGATACAGTAAAAGAATCAACTGGAGTAAAATTAACAATGACAGATTTAATAGTAATGGCTGTATCTAGAGTACTTCCAAAGCATCAAGCATTAAATTCAGCATGGACAGATAATGGAATATTTAGATATAAAGATATAAATATAGCTATTGCTGTTGGACTAGATGAAGGTTTATATGTCCCAGTAGTAAAAAATGTAAATGAAAAATCGCTAAAAGAAATAGCCAAAGAAAGCAAAGAACTTGCTGAAAAAGTAAAAACAGGAAAGCTTCTACCAGCAGACCAAGAAGGTAATACATTTACTATAAGCAATGTTGGAATGTATGGTATAACGACATTTACACCTATAATAAATATGCCTTCAAGTGCGATACTTGGGGTAGGAGCAACTCAAGATAAGTTTGTGCCAGTAAATGGAGAGGCTAAAATAAAACCTATAATGAATTTATCATTAACATCAGACCATAGAATAATAGATGGTACAGTAGCAGCAAAATTCTTAAAAGATTTAAAAGAATTATTAGAAAATCCATTAGCAATGCTCGTATAGGTTTTGATATTTTACTCTTTATGTAAATAGATTGAATAGACCACATAAAAAGATGTATTTAATTTTACTAGATTTAAAATTATTGTATGTAAAAGATATCTGTATGAATATAAGATGATTAACTAAAATATATAAAAAATAAATAGGAGGATAGCCTATGTCAGTAGAAGTCATAATGCCAAAAGCTGGAGTAGCTATGGAAGAAGGTACTATAGTATCTTGGCTAAAACAAGAAGGCGAAGAAGTAAAAATTGGAGAACCTATACTAGAGATAACAACAGATAAAGTCAACATGGAAATAGAATCAGAAGGAGAAGGTATACTTGCTGCAATTATACATAAAGAAGAAGGAGAAGTATTACCAGTATTTACAGTAATAGGTGTAATAGCAGAAAAGGGAGAAAAGCAAGAAGAAATAAAGGCTAAATACTTATCTGGAAACGTATCAAAAGAAGATTTAATTGTTGAAACAGAAAAAATAGAAATAAAAGAAGAAAAGACAATTAAAAAAGAGAGTAATCATGATTATGATGTGGTAGTAGTAGGTGGAGGACCTGGAGGGTATTTATCAGCACTAAAATCAGCTATATTAGGAGGCAAAGTTGCATTAGTAGAAGAGGACACATTAGGAGGAACTTGCCTAAATAGAGGTTGCATTCCTACAAAAACTTATGTAAAAACAGTAGAAATATTAGAAGAAATTGAACAATTATCAAAAAGAGGTGTAAAAGTATCTGTTGATAAGGAACAAGATATAAAAAAGGCTATAAAGTATAAAAATAGAGTAGTAAAAAAACTTACAGCTGGTGTTGGTGGATTGTTAAAAAGCAGAGGTGTAGATGTCTTTAATCTTAAAGCTACTGTTAAAGAAGCCCATAAAGTAATATTATCAGATGGAAAAGTTTTAGATACAGAAAATACAATAATTGCCACTGGTTCTAAGGTGAGAATCTTACCAATAAAAGGAATAGAATCAAAATTAATAATAACTAGTACAGAAGCTTTAGATTTAGACATAGTACCAGAAGAGTTAGTAATAATTGGTGGTGGAGTAATAGGTTGTGAATTTGCAGAGATATTCAACTCAAGAGGTTCTAAAGTAACTATAATAGAAATGGAAGACAGAATAATTCCAAGAATGGATAAAGAATTGAGCCAGTCTTTAAGAGATTCACTTAAGAAAAAGGGAATAACTATATTAACTGAAAAGAAAGTTTCTGAATTTAAAGAAGAAGGAAATAAAATAATAGTATGTATTGAAGGAGAAGAACCAATAAAGGCAGATTTAGGTCTATATGCTATAGGAAGACAAGCTAATCTATCTGGTGTAGAAGACTTAGATATTAAAATAGATAGAGGTTCAATAGTTGTAAATAGCAAAATGGAAACAAGTGTACCAAGTATATATGCAGTAGGTGATGTTACTGGAGGTATAATGCTAGCTCATGCAGCTTTTAAAATGGGAGAAGTAGCAGCTTCAAATGCTTTAGGTATGAATGAAGAAGCAGATTTAAGTGCATTACCTAGTTGTGTTTATACAGTTCCAGAGGTTGCATCAGTTGGACTTACAGAAGAAGATGCTAAACAAAAATATAATATAAAAATTGGTAAATTTAACTTTGCTGGAAATGGAAGAGCTTTAGCTTCTGGACAAGAGCAAGGATATGTAAAAGTAATATCAGATGCTAAGTATGGGGAAATTTTAGGTGTGCATATGTTTGGATATGGTGTAGCAGAACTTATAAATCATGCAGCATCATTTAAAGCATTAGAAATACCTGCTGATGAAGCTAGTGACTTGATTTTTGGTCACCCATGTACTTCAGAAGCTCTGATGGAAGCTTTAGCAGATGTAAGTGGTGAATGCTTACATTTACCAAAAAAATAAGCTATTAACCTAAGTTTATATAATATATAAAATCTTTAAAAACTCACTTAGCCATACCCCTTTTGTATAAATGTATTTATTTATACAAAAGGGGTTTCTTTTTGGAAAAATATATCATAAGGTTATTTGTAGTTTTTGTTGTACAAAAAAGATAGTAATATAGAATAAGGGTGTCATTTTAGATTTATTACAGAAAAATTTAAGAGAAAAGATTTTTTTGTTTTTTACGAAAGTATTATTTGTGAAAAATAAAAAAAATTTTCTTAATATTTAAATAAAAGAATAGCTTAATTTAAACGTTATAAGTTTATGAAGTAAAAAATGGCACAAAAAAAACACTATGTGGCATGTAAGTTGCTTATATAAATAGTAAGGAGGGACAATTAGAAATGAGGCAAAGAATAAAAAGCTTAATTGAAAATGAAGATAAGAAAAATCCTTTAACAGATGAAGCAATTTCAAGTATGTTAAATATTCGAAGAGAAGACGTTACCTTTTTAAGAAATGAATTAAAAATAGAAGATTCTAGACAAAGAAGAAAAGTTGTTTTGATTAAAGCTATAAAAGATATTGTAAAAGAAGAAAAAAATATAAATAAAAATGATATAACAAGAAGATTAAATAGTATTGGATTTACTGTATCAAGATTTACAGTTATACAGTATTTAAAAGAAATCCAAGATTCTGGTGATTTAAAACATGATAAAGAAAATGATGATAAAAAAGAGGAACTAAATGCTAAAGAAGAAAAAATAGATGTGGCCTTTGATAAATTAATAGGAAGTACTGGAAGTTTAAGTACAATCGTCAAATTAGCTAAGGCAGCTATACTTTATCCTCCCCATGGGTTGCATACTATTATTATGGGTCCAACTGGTGTTGGAAAAAGCGAGTTAGCAGAGTGCATGTATAACTTTGCAGTAGAATCATCTAGATTTCCTAAAAATGCACCGTTTATAGTTTTCAATGCAGCAGACTACTCAGAAAATCCACAACTTTTGTTATCTCAATTATTTGGTCATGTTAAGGGTGCTTTTACAGGAGCTGATGAAACTAAAGAAGGATTAGTATCAAAAGCAGATGGGGGTATATTGTTTATAGATGAAATACATAGATTGCCTTATGAAGGTCAAGAAATACTCTTTCAATTGATTGATAAAGGAATGGTTAGAAAATTAGGAGAAACAAAGCTTACAAATAAAATAAATGTAATGATTATTTCTGCAACTTCTGAGCCAATAGATTCTCATTTACTTAATACCTTTAAAAGACGTATACCTGTGACAATTGAAATCCCAGAATTAGTTGCAAGACCATTAAACGAAAGATTTGACATTATAAACAATTTTTTCTTGATAGAAGCCCAACGAATGGGAGCAAACATACACATAAAATCAGATGTCTTAAAAGCTCTTATGCTTTACGATTGTATAGGAAATGTAGGTCAGCTTAGAAGTGATATTCAAGTAGCTTGTGCTAGAGGACTATTAAATCAACTTACAAATAAACAAAAAGAAGTAACTATAAATATATCAGATGTACCTGGGTATGTGAAACAAGGTCTAATAAGGATAAGAAATTGTAGAGGAAAGATAGAAAATTATGTAGATGGAGATTTAATTATAGATTCAGACCTTCAAGTTGAGATAGAAAAGAAAAATGAAGATATATATACTTTCCCAGATGAAATATACAAGCTTACTGAAAGGAGACACATTGATTTATTAGAACAAGGTTTAGACTTTGATGTTATTAACAGGATTGTTGGAGGAGAATTAGAAAGCTGTATTCAGAAGTACATAAAACAAGTTAAGAAAGTTTCTATCACTGAGAATTTACCTGATATAAGTCCGATTGTTGGAAAATACATTGTAGAGTTAACTTGTGAAGTAATCAAAATAGCATCACAGTATCTTAATTCATTAGAACCAAATCTACACTTATGTCTAGCAATTCATTTAAAAGCAGCTTTTGAAAGATTAAAAGAAGGAAAAGTAATATCAAATGCTCATTTAAAAGAGATAATAGGAAACTATCCATTAGAGTATTCTGTAGCAGAAAAGGTAGCACAACATTTAAAGGAAAGATACAATATAAATTTGCCAAAAGAAGAAATAGGTATAATAGCAATATATTTTAAAATGAGTAGTAGAGGAGAAATTTCTGAACAAAAAAAGATAGGTGTACTTCTAATGGCTCATGGAAGAGTCGCGTCATCTGTATGTGAGGTTACCAATAAGTTATTAGGTATTAATCATGCAAGGTATTTGGATATGCCATTTGAGAAAAAGCCAGAAGAAATGATTGAAGAAGCTACTACTGTAATAAAAGATATTGATGAAGGAAGAGGAGTAATTATATTAGTTGATATGGGTTCCCTTTCGTACTTTGGAGATATTATCTCTGGAAAAACAGGGATTGATATAAGAACAATATCTAGATTTGATACATTACTCTGTATAGAAGTCATACGAAGAGCAGTTCTACCAGATTTAACAATAGATGAGATAGTTGATGAAGTTAAAAATATAGAGCCATTAGTAAAAGATAAAGTTAGCAAAGAGAACAACTCAAAAGTAGACAATAGAAAGCCTATAATTGTAACATTATGTATTACTGGATTAGGAGGAGCTTGCAAGATAAAGCAAAGTTTAGAGGAAAGCATTAAAGGGATAAATGAAAAGGTTGATATAGAGACTATTGGTATGATTGAATATCCAAGTCTTGATTTAGAGATAAAACAAATAAGTAATGAAAAAAATGTAATCGCAATAGTTGGAACAATTGACCCTCAGATACCAAACATCCCATTTTTTAGCCTAGTAGACATTAATGATAAAACAAAATTAAATCAAATAAATAACTTAATTGATACAAATCAAATTGCTAAAACAAATAAAAAATATGAATTATCTGATTTAATCCAAAAAGAAGACATATTTGTAGATTTAGAAATTAAATCAAAAGAAGAAGTACTTAAATACATGAGCAAAAAACTTAGAGAAAAAGGCTATGTAACAAAAAATTTCTATAAAAAAGTAGTGGAAAGAGATAATTTATTTCCAACTGAGTTGTCAGACGGAATAGCAATACCTCATACAGATGGGATTGATGTAATCAGACCAGCAATAAGCATAGCTATCTTAAAAAATCCTATTGTATGGAGTAAAAACAAAGTAAAAATAATACTTCTACTAGCTGTAGACCAGAAATGTTTTAATCCATTGAATACTCTACTTACATTTATAGAAACAGATGAATTTAAAAAAATTAAAAACATTAAAGATAGAGATTTTATTAGGGAGATGATATTAGATGGAGTCAATGCAAATAATCAGTAGTAATTTAATTTTTAAAGATATTGAGGTATCAAGTAATGAAGATGCTTTGAAGTTTTTAGGACAACGTTTGTTTGACGAACAATATGTAAAAGAAAGTTATATAGAAGCAGTTATAGCAAGAGAGAAAAAATATGCTACAGGACTGCCAACAGGAATCTATGGAGTAGCAATACCGCATACAGATATAGTCCATGTAAATGAACCAGGGATAGCTATTGGCATATTAAATAAACCTGTAAAATTCATAATGATGGGTACAGATGACACTGAAATTGATGTAAAGGTTATATTTATGCTGGCAGTTAAAGAGCCACAAGAGCAATTACAACTATTAGAAAGACTTATGACCATATTCCAAGATGAAAATATGTTAAATAATATTATTGATTTAAGAGAAGAAAGTTTAAGTAATTTATTAAATTCTAAGTTGAATAATTAAACATACAAAAATAGTATTAAAAATATAAAAAGTTATCAAAGATTTCTAATTACAGATATCTTTAAAAATAAAATAATTTTAATGGGGGTGAATAATGTGGCTAAAAAAATATTAGTTGCATGTGGAACAGGAGTATGTACTTCAACAATTGCTATAAACAAGTTAAAGAAGGCATTAGAAGAAGCTGGTAAATTAGATAGGGTTAGTATTACACAATGTAAAGTAGTAGAGGTAGCTTCAAAAGCACCAGATTATGATTTAATAATCTGTACTACACAAATATCTAGTAGTATAAAAACACCTGTAATAAATGGACTGCCTTTTTTAACTGGAGTAGGAATGGATAAATTAATCAAAGAAGTTCTTGAAAAATTAGAATTATAATTTGAATTTTTAAATGAAATAGTCTCTAAAATCTTGCGGTTTTAGAGACTGAAAATTAAATGAAGGAGGAAATTTAGATGGCGATATTAAATTTCATTGTTGGTTTGGGTGCACAAGTAATGATGCCAATAATAATATGTATTTTTGGCTTGATATTAGGTACAAAGCTTGGAAAATCTTTAAGAGCTGGTTTAACAGTAGGAGTTGGATTTATAGGTCTTAATACTATTATAGCTTTGTTAACAGATAACTTAGGTCCAGCTACACAACAAATGGTTAAGAACTTAGGATTAAGCCTATCCATAATAGATGTTGGATGGCCAGCAGCATCAGCTATAGCTTTTGCATCAACAGTGGGTGCTTTAATTATTCCAATAGGGCTTGTAGTAAATATAGTTATGTTAATTACTAATACAACTCAAACTGTCGATGTAGATATATGGGATTACTGGCATTTTGCATTTACAGGAGCTTTGGTGGCAGGGGCTACGCAAAGTGTTATGTGGGGAGTATTTGCAGCAGTAGCAAATATGGTAATTGTTTTAGTAATGGCAGACTTAACAGCCCCAGGGATAGAAGAATACTTAGGGATGCCAGGTATATCTCTTCCTCATGGATTTACACAAGCATTTGTTCCAATTGCTATAGTTGTAAATAAAGTATTAGATTTGATTCCAGGGATAAATAAAATTGAAATAAATGCTGATACATTACAAAAAAAATTTGGCCTATTTGGAGAACCTTTAATAATGGGGTCTTTAATAGGGATAATAATTGGTATTGCAGCCAAGTATGACATAAAAGGTATATTGCAGTTAGGGATAACTATGGGAGCTGTTTTAATACTAATTCCCAAAATGGCGGCTTTATTAATGGAAGGTTTGTTGCCAGTATCAGAGGCAGCACAAGAATTTATTGAAAAGAGATTTAAAAATAGAGGTAAAATATACATCGGTTTAGATTCTGCAGTAGGAATAGGACACCCTGTTACATTGTCAGTTGCATTAGTACTAGTGCCTCTAACTATAGTTATAGCAGCTATATTACCAGGTAATAAAGTTTTACCATTTGCAGATTTAGCTGTAATACCATTTGCACTTGTTTTAATCGTTCCAATTACAAAAGGAAATGTATTTAGAACTTTAATAATAGGAATAGTTATTATTACTTCTGGGCTATTAATAGCAACTAATTTAGCACCACTATTTACTCAAATGGCTTTAAATGCAAGCTTTAAAATGCCTGAAGGAGCAACTATGATTTCAAGTATTTGTGATGGAGCAAATCCACTAAGCTGGGTATTTGTAAAAATTATGAATTACAAAGTAATTGGAGGAATAATTTTGGCAGTTATAGCTTTAGGGATGGCTATCTATAATAGAAGTAGAATAATAAAGGAAAATAAAGTATTATCTACACAAGATGAAGCTTAAATGTAATTTTATTAAGGAGTGTATAAATTATGAAAAAATATATATATGATTCTAAAAGATATATAGTTAGTGTAACAATACCAGGGATTTTTATGATTTTAATATTGATTTATGCACTATTTAATAATTATATAAATCCTAGTATTAATATATATAGCTTGATGATAGTTATTTGTACTTATGGAATATTTAATACTTTTGTATCCTCAAGTAATCCTAACATGATTACTATGAACAATAAATATATATATTTTAGTTCATTTAATTCTACACATGAGTATGAAATTAAAGATATAAAAAAAATAAGAATAAGAGAATTTCATGACAAAAAAATGTATCTAAAAATTAATGATGGTAGTTTTATTAAGGGGAGATATTGGATAAAAACAAACATGTTTAATGACAATACAGAACTATATAATTATTTTATTGAATTAGAAGAATGTTTGCATCCAGAATCATTAAAATTTAGAAATAAAAGATTAAAGAGTAATGAACTATAAAAATGAAAATTTCAAATTAAAATTGGCTTATATTTAGTATAAGTAGATAAGTTTAAATTTTATAAAGATTTTTTAGAATTTTCAATTAAAATAGCGGAAATAAAATCTTATTGTGTAAGATATATAACAGGAACATATAGAACTATGTTTCTAATAAATGGGAGGATTTAGCTAATGTTATTAGAAAATTTGAGAAAAGAGGTATTACAAGCGTCTTTAGACCTTCTAAACTATAATTTGGTTACATTGACAGGAGGAAATGTAAGTGGAAGAGATGAAGAAACTGGATATATAGCAATCACACCAAGTGGAATGGATTATAGAAATCTTACACCAAGTGATATTGTTTTAATAGACATAGATGGAAATACTGTAGATGGTAAATGGAAGGCATCAGTAGATTCACCAGACCACTTATATATATATAAACATAGAGATGATATAAATAGTATAATACATACACACTCTACATATTCAAGTTGCTTTGCAATTTTAAATGAGTCTATAGAGTGTGCAAGTACAACTCTTGCAAATGAGGTAGGAGGTTCAGTTCCAGTTGCAAAATTTTCACCACCAACATCTAATCAGATGGGAAAATGTGTTATTGATGTAATAGGTAATAGGAGAGCATGTCTTTTGGCAAATCATGGAGTAATTGCAGTTGGTCCATCTGTAAAGCATGCACTTACCGCAGCTGTAATGTTAGAAGATGCAGCAAAAGTATATTATTTAGCAAAATCAATTGGGACACCAGTATTATTACCAGATGAAGAAGTTCAAAGGGCTAGAAATGTATTTCTTAATGTGTATGGTCAGGATAAGTAAATTTAATAAAACTCTCAGAATAATAAAAAACACAGATGTTCAGTAATAGTAAGGAGTTGTATTATGTTATAATAGGTTTAATTATTTAGAAAGAATAATTTAAAGTTAAATACTATATAAACTTATTTTAATTTAAAATAAATAGTAAGATAAAATATAAAAGGAGTCTGAATTTTTATGTATTACTTATTAAACAAAAACACCAATCCTTACTTTAATTTAGCTCTAGAAGAGTATCTATTTTTAAATGAGAAATATAATGATGATATCATAATCATATGGAGAAATGAAGAATCTATTTTTATAGGAAAAAATCAAAATCCATATCAGGAGATACATTATGATGTTATTGAAAATGGTGAAATTCCCATTTTAAGAAGAATATCTGGTGGAGGTACTGTGTATCATGACTTAGGAAATATCAATATGTCATTTATACAAAAAAATAGGAATCTTCATGAAATCGATTTTTTAGAACATACTAAATTTATGCAAAGTATGCTTTTATCATTGGGATTAAATGTATCTATAACAGAAAGAAAAGATTTATTTTTAAATGGTAAAAAAATTTCTGGCTCTGCACAATCTATAAAAAGGCAAAATTCTCTTTATCATGGAACTCTTCTTTATGATTCAGATTTAAATAAATTAACTAAGTATTTAAATTCAGATAAATCAACAGAATCAAAGGCAACTAAGTCTGTTTCAAGTAAAGTTACAAATATTAATTTTCTACTCAAAAAAGATATAAACTATTTTTTAGATTATTGTGTTGATTATATAAAAAATAATATAAAAAATATAAAAGAAATTGAATTAGACGATGATGATATCAAAAGTGTATACAATCTGGTAGAAGATAAATATAAAAAAACAGAATGGATATATAATAAAACGCCTAAGTTTCAAATAGTTTTACCAATTGACAATAGAAGGAAAATCAATTTACATGTTAATAAATGGAAAATATCAAAATGTTTTATTTCTTGTATAGATGGTATAGTCAATATGGATAAATTAATAGAAGTAGATTTTGATAAACAAGAAATAAAAAACAATATTTTAGAAAATTATCCGAATTACATAGATTTAATTAATTTAATATTCTAATACAAAACCTCTAGATTGATAAACTTGTTTTATATCAATCTAGAGGTTTAAACATTTTTTATAGATATACAAACTGTTACAAAGTTGTAAAATAAAAAGATGAAGTCATTGAAAAATCAATATAATTTGCAACAGATGCACATATTTTAGGTTAGAAAATGGATATTACCTATTTATACAACTGAAAATTTAATATATAATTAATCAGATGGTTAAAATATAAAAACATTAAAAGTTTTAATAAATGATAGGTAAAAATAAAATACGAGGTGATACCATGTATAGTGTTATAATTGTTGCGGCAGGAAGTGGAAGGAGAATGAACTTAGACGTAAATAAGCAGTTCATAAAATTAAGAGAAAAAGAAATCATAGCGCATACAATTCAAGTTTTTTACGAAAATATAAATATAGATGAAATTGTGGTATGTATAAAAAAAGAAGAGGAAGATTTTTTTAAGGAAAATATAATAAATAAATATAACTTTAAAAATATAAAAATAGCATATGGCGGAAAAGAAAGACAAGACTCAATATATAATGGATTAAAAAAACTAGATAAAAATTGTGATATAGTACTTATTCATGATGGAGCGAGACCTTTTGTAGACCACAGAATAATAAATGAATCTATAAAAATGGCTAAAGAAAAAAAGGCCGTAGTTGTAGGTGTACCAGTAAGTGATACTATAAAAATAGTATCTGATGGTACAGTACAAGAAACTCCAGAAAGAAGACTATTGTGGGCGGCACAAACCCCTCAAACTTTTGAATATAATCTTATAATAAATGCTTACGAACAAGCGTATAAGACTAACTATTATGGAACAGATGACTCAATGCTAGTAGAAAATATAGGGCAAAGTGTTACGATGGTAATGGGTTCTTATGAAAATATAAAAATAACGAGTCCAGAAGATTTAAATATAGCAGAACAAATATTAAACATGGAAAAAAGAGATGAAGTGAATAGTAGAAGGAGAATTATATGAGAATAGGATTGGGATATGATGTACACAAATTGGCAGAAGAAAGAAAACTTATAATTGGTGGAGTAGAGATACCACATGATAAGGGCTTACTAGGTCATTCTGATGCTGATGTATTGATACATGCAATAATGGATTCTATTTTGGGGGCACTAGCTTTAGGCGATATAGGTAAGCATTTCCCAGATACAGATAAAAAATATAAGGGAATAGATAGTATGAAATTACTAGAACATGTATATAATCTAATAACAAGCAAAGGGTATAAAATTGGAAATATAGATAGTACTATAATTGCTCAAAGTCCTAAGATGGCTCCCCACATTGAGAATATGAGAAAAAATATAGCAAAAGTTTTAAATACAGATATTGAAAACATAAATATAAAAGCAACTACAGAAGAAGGTCTTGGTTTTACAGGTGCAAAACAAGGAATAGCTTCACAAAGTATTTGTTTATTATTATTGACAAGTCAGAATAATTAATATATTATTAGTAATAAGTTTAATGGATATCAAATAATAGGCCTATATAGAATATCTATAATATGTGAATTTAAGTAAAATTAATATAAATATAAAATTAGCTATGATAAAGAAATAGTAAAATGATGAAATCTTCACAGAGAGAAAACAGAGGTGAGAGTTTTCAAGAGGAAGTCTTTGAACCTGTCTTTTAGCTTAAAGGTATAAAAATCTTTACGGTAGGAACCGTTACATTCCCTAAAGAGAGCTATTTATATAGCTAACTAGAGTGGTACCGCGGAAATCAAACCTTTCGTCTCTATACTTGTATAGAGATGAGAGGTTTTTTATATTTTCAGGAAAACAATATTCAGGAGGAATTTATTAATGAAAATGTCTAAAATGTTTATGCCAACATTGAAGGAGATTCCAGCAGATGCTGAAATTACAAGCCATCAATTAATGGTAAGGTCAGGAATGATAAAAAAAATGACTTCAGGGGTTTATAATCAATTGCCAATGGGGTTAAGGGTATTTAAAAAAATTGAGCAAATAATTAGAGAAGAATTAAATAAAAAAGATTGTCAAGAAATACTATGTGCGGCTTTACTTCCATCAGAATTGTGGAAAGAATCTGGAAGATGGACTGCTATGGGTGCAGAAATGTTTAGGTTAAAAGATAGAACAGAAAGAGAGTACTGCCTTGGGCCAACACATGAAGAAGCTTTTACTGACATAATAAGACAAGAGATTACTTCATATAAACAATTACCACTTAATTTGTATCAAATACAAGTTAAGTATAGAGATGAGAGAAGACCAAGATTTGGTGTTATGAGAACTAAGACTTTTACAATGAAGGATGCATACAGTTTTGATGTAGATGAAGCAGGATTAGATAAATCATATCAAGATATGTTTGATGCATATGTAAGTATATTTGATAGATGTGGATTAGATAACAGTCCAGTTCAAGCAGATTCAGGAGCTATAGGAGGTTCTACATCAGCTGAATTTATGGTTAAATCAGAAGTTGGAGAAGATGAAGTTGTATTCTGTAGTGGATGTGATTATGCAGCCAATGTAGAAAGAGCAGAGTCTTGTAATGCAGTATCAGAAAAAGAAGAAATGAAGGAATTAGAAGAAGTTCATACACCAGGAGCAGCTACAATAAAAGAATTAGAAGAATTCCTAAATGCTTCTCCAGATAAATTTGCTAAGACTTTAGTGTATGAAGCAGATGGGAAAACAGTTGTAGTTGTTGTAAGAGGAGATAGAGAGGTTAATGAAGTTAAAGTATCTAATGCAATAGGTTCTGTTATAGAATTTGCACTTGCTACAGACGACGTTGTAAGAAAAGTAACTAATGCAGAGGTTGGGTTTGCTGGACCAATAGGAGTAAATGCTGATTATGTCTTTATAGATAAAGAAATTGTTGAGCAAAGAAATATAGTTGTTGGAGCTAATAAGACTGAGTATCATATAAGAAATGCTAACTATGGAAGAGATTTTGAGGGTATAGTTGGAGACTTTAGAAATGTTCAAGAAGGTGACAAATGTATAGTATGTGGTAAACCTCTTGAAATAGCTAGAGGTGTTGAAGTAGGACATATATTTAAGTTAGGAACTAAATACTCAGAAGCTATGAATGCAAACTTTATTGATAGAGATGGTAAATCAAAACCTATAATAATGGGATGCTATGGTATAGGTGTAGAAAGAACAGCAGCAGCTATAATTGAGCAACATAATGATGAAAAAGGCATAATTTGGCCTTTATCAGTAGCTCCATATCATGTTGTGATAGTTCCAGCAAATATGAAAAATGAGGAACAAATGTCATTAGCTGAAAAGATATATAATGATTTACAAGATATGGGTGTAGAAGTCTTGTTAGACGATAGAGATGAAAGAATTGGTGTTAAATTCAATGATTCAGAATTAATAGGAATACCTATGAGAATTACAGTAGGTAAAAATATTGATGAAGGTAAAGTAGAATTTAAACTTAGATACGAAGAAGATAAAGAATTAATTAAAATAGAAGAAATAAGTGAAAAAGTAAAAGCAGAATTTATCAAAAACAATGTTAAGTTAGGATAATAATTTAAAGAAAGCTACTGTATAGATAATCAGAGTTGTACTTTATAAATGCCCTTTTATCTATATAAAAAGATAAAAGGGTGTTTTTGTATAAAAACATAATAAATGAGGAGGTAATTAAGATGGCAAAAAATGAAAAACAATTTGTTGAAGAAATAACAAAGATGGAAGATGATTTTCCACAATGGTATACAGATGTTATAACTAAGACTGATTTAGTTGATTATGCACCAGTAAAAGGATTTATGGTTGTAAAACCATATGGATATGCTTTATGGGAAAAAATGCAAGAATTTATGGATAAAAAATTCAAAGAAACTGGACATAAAAACTGTTATTTTCCATTATTGATACCAGAAAGTTTATTAAACAAAGAAGCAGAGCATGTTGAGGGGTTTGCTCCAGAAGTTGCATGGGTAACACATGGAGGAAATAAAAAACTAGAAGAAAGACTATGTGTAAGACCTACTTCAGAAACTATAATATGTACAATGTATGCTAAATGGCTAAAATCATATAGAGAGTTACCATATCTTTATAATCAATGGTGTTCAGTTGTTAGATGGGAAAAATCAACTAGACCTTTCTTAAGAACATCTGAATTCTTATGGCAAGAAGGTCATACATTACATGAAACAGCAGAAGAAGCACAACAAGAAACAATACAACAATTAGAAATATATAAAGCTTTATGTGAAGAATTACTTGCAATGCCAGTTGTATCTGGTCAAAAAAGTGAAAGTGAAAAATTTGCAGGTGGTGAGAGAACATATACTATAGAAGCTATGATGCATGATGGGAAAGCATTACAATCAGGTACAAGTCACTTCTTAGGACAACACTTTACAAAAGCGTTTGATATTACTTTTGCAGATAGAGAAGGCAACTTAGCTAATCCATATCATACATCTTGGGGAGCATCTACAAGACTTATAGGTGGGCTTATAATGACTCATAGTGATAATAGAGGATTAGTCTTACCACCAAGAGTAGCTCCAATACAAGTTGTTATAGTTCCTATAGCTGCTAAAAAAGGCAATGTAATGGAAACTGTTGATAAAATATATGCAGATTTAAAAGCTAAAGGAGTAACAGTAGAGGTTGATGATAGAGATAACTATACAACTGGATGGAAATTTAATGAGTGGGAAATGAAAGGTGTACCAATAAGAATTGAAATTGGACCAAAAGATATAGAAAATAATCAAGCTATGATATTTAGAAGAGATACTCTAGAAAAGAGTGCTATGCCTTTAGAAGGATTAGCTGATGCTGTATATGATTTATTTGATATTATACACAATGCTATGTTTGAAAGAGCAAGAAAACATAGAGAAGATAACACATCTGTAGTTGAAAATATGGATGAATTTAGAACAGCTTTGGAAGAAAAACCAGGATTCATAAAAACTATGTGGTGTGGAGATGCTGAATGTGAGGCAAAGGTTAAGGAAGAAACAGGGGCAACTATAAGATGCTTACCTTTTGAACAAGAAAACTTAGGTCACAAGTGTGTATATTGTGGAAAAGAAGCAGAGCATATGGTAGTAATGGCAAAAGCATACTAGAATCATATATTTAAATAAATGTAAAAACAAAAAACTGGGATGTAAAGTATTTAATACTTTACATCCCAGTTTTTTGTTTTTTACTATTCGGTTAAGATTAATAATAATTTTAATATAATTATCTAAATTTACTTTATTCTTATGGTAGAATATGTAATATATGTGCCTAAAAAATAAAGGAGTATGCTAAGATGATTAATAAATGTATAAAAAAAACATTGAATATTATTGTTATCACAATTATCGGCTCTTTTTTACTTGTTTGCATATTGATGTGGGTTTCAGTTTATTTATCCAATGCTACAAAGGAATTTAATGAATATTGGGACATCAAAATACCTTCACCCAGTGAGGAAAAGGTAGTATTAATATCAGAAGAAAGCTTCCTTGGAGATGGAGAAAGTTTTATTATTTATAAATATTCAGATACTAAATTTGATAAAATAAAAAACTTACATATAGGTAATAGTATAGATGATAAAAATATAAATAATATAAATGAGCAGGTTAAAAATTTTAAAAGTAAAACTTTATCTTTAAGTGATGTTAAAGACGATTCTAATCATAAGAAACATATAGAAGAAGCATTTAGAAATTATCCTATAAAAACATCCATAGGTGATAACTATTTGCATGTAAAAAAAGAGGATGGAAGTGAACTACTTTTGATTGTTAGAAATTATGAAAGAAAAATATATATATTACAGATGATAATGTAGAAAGAGAATATAGATTTAGGAGTTTAAATGTTATGAAATTTACAGTAGATGTATTTTTGATTTTTCAAATTATAGGAACTATATTACTATTTTTGATATCACATTTATTGTATAGATTTCTAAAAAATTGATAATAAGCATTTATGAATAGTTATAAATAATACCTTTAATTTTTGGAAAAATAAATGGATTAAAAGAAAGATTTATGAAATTAAATCTAGTATTTTCTGATATAATAAACATGTGTATTTTTGAATAAAAAGGATATTATTATTAAGTTTGATTAAAAATAAACTTGCAAAACAATGTACTAGTTTAATATTATAGTTATATTGAATAAAATATCAGGAGGAAGTAAAAATGAATATAAGAGTAAGGTTTGCACCAAGTCCAACAGGATTTGTACATATAGGTAGTTTAAGGACTGCTTTATATAACTATTTATTTGCAAAGAAAATGGGCGGAGAATATATATTAAGAGTAGAAGATACAGACCAAAGTAGATTGGTAGAAGGTGCTATAGAAAATATGCTTAATGCTATGAAATGGGCTGGCGTCAATCATGATGAGGGAGTTATATTAGATGATAATGAAAAAGTAATACAAAAAGGAGAATATGGACCATATATTCAATCTCAAAGATTAGATATATATCAAGAATATATAAAACAACTTTTAGATAGTGGAAAAGCTTATTATTGTTTCTGTACAAAGGAAAGATTGGATGAAGTAAGAGATGCTCAAAAGGCAGCAGGAGAAACTGCTAAATATGATGGTCACTGCAAAAACTTATCTAAAGAAGAGGTAGAAGCTAATATAAAAGCAGGAGTACCATATGTTATAAGATTAAAATTACCAGAAAATCATATAATTAAATTTACTGATTTAGTTAGAGGAGACATGGAATTCAATACTAATGATTTAGATGACCAAGTTTTGATGAAAACAGATGGATTCCCAACTTATCATTTTGCAGTAGTGGTAGATGATTATCTAATGAAAATTACACATGTTATAAGAGGAGAAGAGTGGGTATCATCTACTCCAAAACATGTTTATTTATATGAAGCATTTGGATGGGAAGCGCCAGTATTTGTACATTTACCAAATATACTTAATAAAGAAAAGAAAAAATTAAGTAAGAGACAAGGTGATGTAGCAGTTGAAGATTTTAAGAAAAAAGGATATTTACCAGAAGGATTAGTAAACTATGTAGCATTAGTTGGTTGGTCTCCAGAAGATAATCAAGAGTTATTTACAATGGAAGAGTTAGAAAAAGCTTTCTCTGTTGAAAGAGTATCTAAAAGTGGAGGGGTATTCGATACTGAAAAGTTAAACTGGGTTAATCAACATTATATAAAAGACGGTGATGATGCTTACCTAACAGATTTAGCTATACCATTTTTAATAGAAGATGGGTTTATAACAGAAGCAGAAGCTACTAGTAAGTATGAATTTTTAAAGAGTATGATATCAGTGCTTAAAGAAAAATTACAATATGTAAAAGAAGTTACTGAGCATGCGAGTATATTCTTTGGAGATAATGTAGAGATAGAAACTGAAGAAGGAAGTGACTTCCTAAAATTAGAACATATACCTACTTTAATAGATGCCTTACAAGAAAAAATAGAAAAAGCAGAAATATTAAATGCTGAGTTTGGTCAAACAATGCTTAAAGAGATACAAAAAGAGTATAAAATAAAAGGGAAAAATTTATTTATGGGGTCAAGAATAATTTTGACAGGACAAATGCATGGCCCAGATTTACCAAAAGTAATGGAAGTTTTAGGAAAAGAAACTTGCTTAAATAGAATAGCTTATGTAAAAAATCATATATTATAGTCATAAAAGTCCGCTAATTTAGATGCGGACTTTTTTTGTGTTAGTATTTGGTGAAAAGATATGGCTAACAAAATGAAGGTATTTAGGTCAATAAATTTAATATATAAAAAGCAAAGCAAAAATATAAATAAAATATGAATAATAAACTAATAAAAATATTAAGCATAGAAGAAGGTAATCTATTATTTTAGTTTGATTTAATTATTAAGGGGGTAATTACTATGTATAGTAATATTGATGATGTTAAAAAGGAATTAAAGGAGCTATGCTTAGAATATGTTACAATTTTAGAAAAGTTAAAAGACGAAAAAATGATTACAGAAGAGACTTTTGAAAAATGTTCTTCTCAAAAAAAGATATTTTTAGAGGAACAATAGAAAATAGTGATAGTATTATTATGTAATTTGAAGGATAGTATGAAAAATGATAGTAGTACTATTATTTATTGCAATTTTCAACTATAATATAATATATGATGTTAAGAAAATAATTTATAAAAATACAGTGAGGTGATGAGTGTGAAAGTTTATAATACATTAACTAGAGCAAAAGAAGAATTTGTTCCATTAGAAGAAGGAAAGGTAAAAATGTATGTGTGTGGTCCAACAGTTTATAACTATATCCACATAGGTAATGCAAGACCATTTATAATATTTGATACTCTAAGAAGGTATTTAGAGTATAGAGGATATGACGTAACTTATGTACAAAACTTTACAGATGTTGATGACAAGATTATAAATAGAAGCCACGAAGAAGGAATATCTCCAGAAGAAGTTGCTACTAAATACATAAAAGAGTATTTTGTAGATTGTGATGGATTAGGAATTAAGAGAGCTACTGTTCATCCTCAAGTTACAGATAATATACAACAAATTATAGATTTTATAAAAGAATTAGAAGATAAAGGATATGCATATGCAGTAAATGGCGATGTATATTTTGATACAAATAAATTTGAAGGATATGGAAAACTTTCAGGCCAAAAACAAGAAGACTTAGAGGCTGGAGCTAGAATTGAAGTTAATGACCAAAAAAGACATCCTATGGATTTTGTTCTTTGGAAAGCAAAAAAAGAAGGAGAACCAGGATGGGAGAGTCCTTGGGGAGAAGGTAGACCAGGGTGGCATATAGAATGTTCTGTTATGTCTAAGAGATACTTAGGTGAGACAATTGATATACATGCAGGTGGTCAAGATTTAACATTCCCACACCATGAAAACGAAATAGCACAAAGTGAAGCTAGAAGTGGAAAAACATTCTCAAAATATTGGATGCATAATGGATATATAAATATAAATGATGAAAAAATGAGTAAATCAAAAGGGAATTTCTTTACAGTAAGAGATATATCAAAGCTATATGATTTAGAAATAGTGAGATTTTTCATGTTATCAGCACATTATAGAAATCCAGTAAACTTTAGTGATGAAATGTTAAATCAAGCTAAAGCTGGTCTTGAAAGATTGTATAATACCAAAGAAAAATTAGAGTTTACATTAAGTAATTTAAAAGAATCATCTCTAACAGAAAAAGAAGTAGAGCTTGTTAAAGAATTAGATAACTTTAGACAAAGATTTATAGATGCTATGGATGATGATGTTAATACAGCAGATGCAGTAAGTATTATATTTGAATTGGCTAAGTTGATAAATTCTAATGTAGACGAAAATTCTTCTTTAGAGTTAGCTAAGAAGTGTTTAGATGAATTTAATGAGCTTACAGGAGTATTGAATATTGTAAATAAGAAAAAGGATACTGTGCTAGATAAAGACATTGAAGAATTAATACAAAAGAGAACTGACGCAAAGAAAAATAAAGAATTCCAATTAGCGGATGATATAAGACAACAATTATTAGATATGGGAATTGTACTAGAAGACACAAGACAAGGTGTTAAGTGGAAAAGGGTATAAAAATGGAAAAAACTGAATTAGTTACTATGTCACCACTAGTTTTAGCATATTTAGGTGATACAGTGTATGAGACATATATAAGAGAACACTTGATTAGACAAAATACACAGCGAAAAGTTAATGATTTGCATAAGTTAGCCATAAAGTATGTAAAGGCTAAAGCTCAAGCATCAATAATTCATGAAATCGAAAGTGAATTAACAGAGGAAGAGAGTAAAATTTATAAAAGGGGAAGAAATCAAAAATCAAACACTTCTCCTAAAAATGCAGATATTATAGACTATAAACATGCAACTGGATTTGAAGCATTAATTGGATATTTGTATTTGAATAATGAAATAGAGAGACTTCAATATATTATCAATAAAGGAATTAAAATTATTGAAAGAGATATGTAAATATTAAAGAGTGTTGTCTTAATAATAATTAATAAGGCAACACTTTTTTTATAACTAATGTATAATAAATATATAGAAATTAGTAATAAGAAAGGACAAAAATTTATGAAAGTAAAATTAATATCACATACACCTGAACCCGAAAAAGTAATAGCTATGGCAGCTAAGTTATGTTATTCACCAGTTGGGACAGACGAAATAGAAAAAGACTTAACAGAAGAAAGTATAGAAAAATTTTTAAATATGTTATTAAATATAGGGCATGGTTCAATATTAGAACATGCATCTTTTACGTTTTCAATAGAAGGTATTTCAAGAGCTTGTTCGCATCAAATTGTTAGACATCGTATAGCTAGTTTTTCACAACAAAGTCAAAGATATGTTAAATTAGACCAATTTGAGTACATAATTCCTCCTGAAATAGATAAAATAGAAAAAGCAAAAGAGTTATTTGTTAACTCAATGAAAAAGGACCAAGAAGATTATGACAAATTAGTGGAGATATTATTTGATAAGCATTATGATGAACTAATAAAAGAAGGAAAAAATGAGAAAACAGCAAAGAGACAAGCTGAGAAAAAAGCAATAGAGGATGCTAGATATGTATTTCCAAATGCATGTGAAACAAAAATGGTATTTACTATAAACGCTAGAAGTTTATTTAATTTCTTTGAACATAGATGCTGTGAAAGAGCACAATGGGAAATAAGAAACTTAGCTGTAGAAATGTTAAGAGAAGTTAAAAAAGTTGCTCCTATATTATTTAAAAAGACTGGTCCAAGCTGTGTAAATGGAAGTTGTCCAGAAGGAACTATGACTTGTGGTGATATAGTTCAAGTTAGAGAAAAATTTAAATCCTTGTAGGTGGTGAATAGTTTGGCAAGTATTGAAGGAAGAAATCCTGTAATAGAAGCTATAAAGAGTGATAGAGAAATAGACAAAATATTAATTGCAAACTCAGCTAAAGAAGGTTCAATTAAGAAAATAATAGGAATGGCCAAAGAGAAGAATATAATTATACAATATGTTGATAAACATAAGTTAGATGAAGTAAGCACAAGTCATTCGCATCAAGGTGTAATAGCTTATGCAAGTGAATATAAGTATTATGAATTAGATGAGTTAATAGACTCAGTAAAAGGTAAAAATGAAGACCCATTTTTTATTATACTAGATGAAATAACAGACCCACATAACTTAGGTTCAATAATAAGGACAGCAGATGCAGTAGGAGCACATGGAGTTATTATCCCAAAAAGAAGGTCTGTGCACATAACTCCTGTAGTTACAAAAGCTTCTGCTGGAGCTGTAGAGTATATGCCAGTTTGTAAGGTAACCAATATAGTCAATACAATAAAAAGACTGAAAGATGAAGGGCTGTGGATTGCAGCTGCTGATATGGATGGAGAAACTTTTTATAAACAAAATCTTACAGGACCTCTAGGTGTAGTAATTGGAAGTGAAGGTTTTGGAATATCTAGATTGGTTAAACAAAACTGTGACTTTATAGTAAAAATGCCCATGATAGGTAATGTTACATCTTTAAATGCATCTGTAGCAGGTGGTATACTTTTATATGAAATATTCAGACAAAGACTGGATAAAAAGTAAATAAGCATGAGAAGAAACATAAATCACTACTTAATAATAGATGGCTATAATATTATAAATGCGTGGGATAATTTAAAAGAACTGGCGAAAGAGGATTTAGAGGATTCTCGAGAAAAACTTATTGATGATATTATAGAATTTTCTGAGTTCATGGGATATAAGACTATAATAGTTTTTGATGCTTATAATGTTAAGAATTCCCGAGAAAAAGTTGAAAAAAGAAAACACATAACAATAGTTTATACAAGAGAGCACCAAACAGCGGATAGTTATATAGAAAAATTTATAACTTCTCTATCAAAATATGATGATGTAAAAGTAGCTACTAATGACTATGCAGAGCAACAAATGATTTTAGGAAAAGGTGCTATGAGAATGTCTGCTAGAGAATTAAAGTTAGAATTAGATCGTTCCAAGAATAAAATGAAGGAAAAAAATAGCGGTTTAAGGAAAAAAATTCAGCGAAATTGGTTGGAGGAAAGGTTAGATGAAGAAACATTGTCGAAACTTGAGAACATTCGTAGAAAGCGTTGAAATTACTAGGTTCTTTAGACTATAATATACCTATAAATTTGTTTTATATATGGGGGAGATTTACATGTTGGTAGCAAAAGAAAAAAGTTATGAGTTAATAGACAATTGTCAGCAAGATGAGTATAACATTGTATTAAAAGCAAGTGAAGGGGATAAGATAGCACTAGAGTATATTATTACCAAATACAGAAATTTTGTAAAGGCAAAAGCAAAGTCATATTTTTTAATTGGAGCAGATAAAGAAGATATAATACAAGAAGGAATGATAGGCCTTTATAAGGCAGTTAGAGATTTTGATGGAAGTAAGACAAATTCATTTAAATGTTTTGCAGAGATATGTATAACAAGACAAATAATAACTGCTATAAAAACTGCAACAAGACAAAAACATATACCTTTAAATTCATATGTTTCTTTGAATAAACCAATATATGATGAAGAGTCAGACAGAACACTTTTAGATATAATAGCTACAAGTATAGTAACAGATCCAGAAGAACTTATAATTAGTAAAGAAGAATTAAAAAATATAGAATCAAAGATGAACGAATTATTAAGCGACTTGGAATTAGAAGTCCTAGAATTGTATTTGAATGGAAAGTCATACCAGTTCATAGCGGACAAACTTAAAAGAGATGTAAAGTCAATAGATAACGCTTTACAAAGGGTTAAGAGAAAATTAGAAAAACATCTTGAAAACAGAAATGATTAATAGTAAAATACTTACCATAAGCTTATTGTGAGCAAAATTAATTTATATCGAAAGATAAGGGAGGAAATTCAAAATGGCTAAAGCTAAATACGAAAGAACAAAACCTCATGTTAATATAGGGACAATAGGACACGTTGACCACGGTAAAACTACATTAACAGCAGCAATAACAAAAACATTATATGACAGATACCAATTAGGAGAAGCAGTAGATTTCGCAAACATAGATAAAGCTCCAGAAGAAAGAGAAAGAGGAATCACAATATCAACAGCACACGTTGAGTATGAAACTCCAAACAGACACTACGCACACGTTGACTGCCCAGGACATGCTGACTACGTTAAGAACATGATAACAGGAGCAGCACAAATGGACGGAGCAATATTAGTTTGTTCAGCAACAGATGGACCAATGCCACAAACAAGAGAGCATATACTATTATCAAGACAAGTTGGAGTACCATATATAGTAGTATTCTTAAACAAATGTGACATGGTAGATGATGAAGAGTTATTAGAACTAGTAGAAATGGAAGTAAGAGATTTATTAACAGAATATGATTTCCCAGGAGATGATACTCCAATAGTAAGAGGATCAGCATTAATGGCATTAGAAGATCCAAAGAGTGAGTGGGGAAATAAAATAGTAGAATTATTCGAGCAAATAGATGAATATATACCAGCACCAGAAAGAGATACTGACAAACCATTCTTAATGCCAGTAGAAGACGTATTCTCAATCACAGGAAGAGGAACAGTTGCAACAGGAAGAGTGGAAAGAGGAGTATTAAAAGTACAAGACGAAGTAGAATTAGTAGGATTAACAGAAGCACCAAGAAAAGTAGTAGTAACAGGAGTAGAAATGTTCAGAAAATTATTAGACCAAGCACAAGCAGGGGATAATATAGGAGCATTATTAAGAGGAGTACAAAGAAACGAAATAGAAAGAGGACAAGTACTAGCAAAGACTGGATCAGTAAAAGCACACACAAAATTTACTGCAGAAGTATATGTACTTAAAAAAGAAGAAGGTGGAAGACATACACCATTCTTTGATGGATATAGACCACAATTCTATTTCAGAACAACAGATGTAACAGGAGCTTGTAAGTTACCAGATGGAATAGAAATGGTAATGCCTGGAGATAACGTAACAATGGAAGTAGACTTAATAAATTCAATAGTTGTAGAAGAAGGATTAAGATTCTCAATAAGAGAAGGTGGAAGAACAGTAGCTTCAGGAGTTGTTGCTACAATAATAGAGTAATTCTTATTACTAAACTGATGGATTAAAGAATAATAAAAAGAGGGGTTATGCTCCTCTTTTTTTAACATAGAAATACAAAAACATTGACACAGCATAGGATTTTGTGATAACTTATACAAGGTAATGATTATAGGAAGTTAATAATATCTTAAATACTGTAGATTTTTAATAAATACATATTTTAAAGATATTATATTCACATATATTAACAATATATATTATTGTATTACAAAGTTGGAGGTGTATCAGATGAGAGTTAAAGTAACTTTAGCATGTACAGAGTGTAAGCAAAGAAACTACAACACTACTAAGAATAAGAAAAATAATCCAGACAGAATAGAATTACAAAAATATTGTAGATTCTGTAAAAAGCATACAACTCATAAAGAAACAAAATAGTTTTATAAGGATGTGAGTATGGAATGGCTGCCCAAACAAATGACGGTGCAAAAACTAAAAAGAGATTCAGTTTATTTGGTTATTTAAAAGAAACTAAACAAGAATTGAAAAGAGTTACATGGCCGACAAAAAAAGAATTGTTTAAAAACACAGGTATAGTTTTAACTGTAGTTATTTCATGCACTATATTAGTATGGGGTATAGACACTATATTATCTGGTGCACTAGCGTTATTACTAAAATAGACGAAAAGAGGTAAGTTAAATGTCAGAATTACAAGAAGCAAGTTGGTATGTAGTTCATACTTATTCGGGACATGAAAATAAAGTTAAAGCTACAATAGAAAAAGCAGTTAAAACAAGAAGTATGGAAGACTGCATAAGACAAGTAGTTGTTCCAACAGAAGAGGTAGTGGAAACTACTAAAACTGGAAAAGAAAAAACTAGACAACGTAAAGTTTATCCAAGTTATGTTTTGGTTAAAATGATAATAACTGATGAATCTTGGTATGTAGTAAGAAATACTAAGGGAGTTACAGGTTTCGTTGGACCTGGTTCAAAACCAGTACCATTAAGTGAAGAAGAAGTTAAAGCTATGGGTATAGATACAACTGAACCTAAAGTAGTAAATAGTGATATTGACTTTGAAATAGGAGATACAGTAAAGGTATCTCAAGGACCATTTAGTGGACAAGTAGGAAACATAGAAGAAATTGACTTAGAAAACAGAGAAGTTAAAGTATGCATAAATGCATTTGGTAAAAGGACTCTATTTGTAATAGAGCTTGAAGGTATAGAAAAAATCTAATACTATTATTATAGAAAAATCTGAGGAGGTGCGCTCAAAATGGCTAAAAAAGTTATAGGTCAAATAAAATTACAAATACCTGCAGGAAAGGCTACTCCAGCGCCACCAGTTGGACCAGCATTAGGACAACATGGTGTTAATATAATGGGATTCACAAAAGAATTTAATGCTAAAACTGCAGATCAAGCTGGAATGATAATACCAGTTGTTATAACTGTATATCAAGATAGATCATTCAGTTTTATAACAAAAACTCCACCAGCTGCAGTTTTAATTAAAAAAGCATTAAACTTAAAATCAGGTTCTGGAGAACCAAACAAAAAGAAAGTTGCTAAAATAACTTCAGCTCAAGTAAGAGAAATAGCTGAATTAAAAATGCCTGACTTAAATGCTGCATCAGTAGAAGCTGCTATGAGTATGATAGCTGGTACTGCTAGAAGCATGGGTGTTGTAGTAGAAGACTAATTAAAAGATACACTTTTTTTTATAAAGTGGGAGGCGAAAAGCCGAGATTAACCACAAGGAGGAAAATAAAATGGCTAAAAAAGGTAAAAGATATGCAGGTGCATTACAAAAAGTAGATAGAACTAAGTTCTATGATGCATCAGAAGCATTAACATTAGTTTCAGATATAGCTGGAGCTAAATTTGACGAAACAGTAGAAGCACACATTAAATTAGGTGTTGACTCAAGACATGCTGATCAACAAGTAAGAGGTGCAGTTGTATTACCTCACGGAACTGGTAAAACTAAAAGAGTTTTAGTTTTTGCTAAAGGTGAAAAAGCTAAGGAAGCTGAACAAGCTGGTGCTGATTTTGTAGGAGCTGAAGAATTAGTTCAAAAAATACAAGGTGAAAACTGGTTTGATTTTGATATAGTAGTTGCTACTCCAGACATGATGGGTGTAGTAGGTAGATTAGGTAGAGTATTAGGACCAAAAGGTTTAATGCCAAACCCTAAATCAGGAACAGTTACATTTGATGTAGCTAAAGCTATAGATGAAATAAAAGCTGGTAAAGTTGAATACAGATTAGACAAAACTAACATAATACACGTTCCAGTAGGAAAAGTATCATTTGGTGGAGAAAAATTATCTGAAAACTTTGCTGCATTAATGGATGCTATAATAAAAGCTAAACCAGCTGCTGCTAAAGGACAATATTTAAGAAGTATAACTGTAGCTTCTTCAATGGGACCTGGAGTTAAAATAAACCCAGCAAGAACAGCTGAATAATAAAACTGTTGACACAGGTTGACAAAAATGTTATCATATCATTTGTCAATGTAAAAAAGAATAGATTTGCCGTAGATAGTGGGTGCGAAAGCTTAATATCCCACCGAGGTTTTAGATAAATTGAGATTACTAAAGCTTTTGATGTCTACTTTTGGCAACAAAAGCTTTTTATAATGTTGCGGTAAATACTAAGCCTATTTGGTGAAGGAGGTGCACATCTAGATGAGAAAAGCTATAGAAATTAAATCAGAAGTTGTTTCTGAAATAGTTGAAAAGTTACAAAAATCTTCTGCTGCCGTTGTTGTTGATTACAAAGGGTTAACAGTTGAAGAAGTAACTGAGTTAAGAAAACAAATGAGAGAAGCTGGTGTAGATTACAAAGTATATAAAAATACTTTAGTTAGAAGAGCAGCTAAAGAAGTTGGTATAGAGCAATTCAATGAAGAATTATTAATTGGTACTAATGCTATAGCATTTGGATATGATGATCCAGTTGCTCCAGCTAGAATATTAAAAGGATTCATGGATTCTCATCCAAAGATGAAATTAAAGATGGGTGTTGTAGAAGGTGTATTCTATGACGAAGCTAAGATTGTTGAAATGGCTAACATACCATCAAGAGAAGTTCTTATCGCTAAATTACTTGGTAGCTTAAAAGCTCCAATATCAAACTTTGCATACTTAATAGATGCAATAGCGAAAAAGGCAGAAGGTCAAGAAGAAGCTTAATTGCTTAACTAAAAAATTATAAATATTAATTTGAAAAGAAAATTCGGAGGTGCTAAAAATGACAATAGAACAAATATTAGAAGCTATAGAAAATATGAAAGTTTTAGAATTAAATGAATTAGTTAAAGCTGCTGAAGAAAAATTCGGCGTATCAGCTTCAGCTCCAGTAATGGTAGCTGGTGCAGCTGCTGGTGGACCAGCTGCTGAAGAAAAAACTGAGTTTGATGTAGTATTAGCTGAGGTTGGTTCTTCAAAAGTTGGAGTTATAAAAGCAGTTAGAGAAATAACAGGATTAGGATTAAAAGAAGCTAAAGAAGTAGTTGACAATGCTCCTAAGACAGTTAAAGAAGGAGCTTCTAAAGAAGAAGCTGATCAAATAAAAGAAAAATTAGAAGCTGCTGGAGCTAAAGTAGAAGTTAAGTAGTTTCTTTAAAAAGATACCCATTTGGGTATCTTTTTTTATTTATAAAAAATTGTGAATAGAATATTTCTATAAAATAAAAAAAATTTATATAATAGTATTAAATTAAGGGTATCATATAGTTTGTAATGAGATTTTAATTTAATACTATTAAAGAATATGTTTTTACTATGTTAAATACAGATGTTAAATTAAAATATAAACAATTATTGTAATGTGCATATATAAGGTGATATAATAAAAGACAAATTATATAAAACTACATATTGTTTTTAAAATTTACAAAAATACTTTAAAAATAAAATGTAATAAATAATTAATTAACAAATACAAATTTAAAATGAGTGAAATACTTCTAAAAATCGAAATATGTAGATTTTAAGAAATGCATTTAAGGAGGAGTTAATAATGGAAAAATTACAAGGTAAAGTTGCAGTGGTTACTGCAGCAACTAAAGGTATTGGATTAGCATCAGCTGAAATATTGGCACAAAATGGAGCAGTTGTATATTTAGCAGCTCGTTCAGAAGAATTGGCTAATGAAGTTATAGACAGAATAAGTGCAGAAGGCGGGTGTGCTAAGTTTGTTTATTTTAATGCTCGTGAAGAAGAAACGTTTACTTCAATGATAGAAGATGTAGTTAAAAAAGAAGGTAAGATAGATATACTTGTAAATAATTTTGGTTCGACAAATCCCTCACTTGATAAAGACCTTTTAACTGGAGATACAGATAATTTCTTTGATACAGTAAATACTAATTTAAAAAGTGTATATTTACCATGTAAAGCTGCTATTCCTCATATGATAAAGAATGGCAAGGGAAGTATAATAAATATATCTAGTATAGGTTCAGTATTGCCTGACCTATCTAGAATAGCTTATTGTGTATCAAAATCAGCAATCAACTCATTAACTCAAAATATAGCAACACAATATGCAAAAGACAATGTTAGATGTAATGCTGTACTTCCAGGCCTTATTGCAACCAAAGCTGCTTTAGATAATATGTCTCCAGAATTCATAAAGGAGTTCCTAAAGCATGTTCCTTTAAATCGTATAGGGAAACCAGAAGACATAGCAAAAGCTGTTTTATTCTATGCTAGTGATGATTCATCCTTTATAACAGGAGACTTACTTGAAGTAGCTGGAGGATTTGGTTTACCTACGCCACAGTTTGCAGATAATATATTAGGATAATTATATTACTAATATAATAGTAAAAATAAAAAACTTAATTATAGTAGAAATTCTATTTTTATAAAGACTGTAGATATAATTTATGATGGAAATAGTTTAAGATTTAAAACTCCAGATTAAATTCATTTATGGTCTTTATTTTGTATATTTAACAGCTTTTGTATAAATATAATTATTTACTAGTACTTATTTATGAAATTATAATTAAATATGGGTATGGTATTAGAATGTAACTTTTTCTAGAAAATTAAACCGATAAATGAAAAAATTGGATTTTATATTGGAGAATTGTACATAATACATAATATATGCTTAAAATAATTTACAAAAAATCAAAAATAATGCATAGTTTACATATAAGATAAAAAATATATTGAAAAATACTTGACATTATGCTAAAATTATTAGATGCGTTAGAATGAACTATTGTTTTATTTTTAATTATTGAGAGGTGAAAAGTGAATGCCACATCCTGTCACGATAGGTAAAAGAACTAGAATGAGCTTTTCTAAAATTAAGGAAATAGCTGATGTGCCAAATCTTATAGAAATTCAAGTAGATTCCTATGAGTGGTTTTTAAAAGAAGGTTTAAAAGAAGTGTTTGATGATATTTCACCAATAGAAGATTATACTGGTAATCTTATATTGGAATTTGTTGACTACTCTTTAGACGATAAACCAAAGTACGATATAGAAGAGTGTAAAGAGAGAGATGCTACATATTGTGCACCTCTAAAAGTTAAGGTAAGACTTATAAATAAAGAAACAGGTGAAATAAAAGAACAAGAAGTATTTATGGGTGACTTCCCTTTAATGACAGAAAGAGGAACTTTCGTTATAAATGGGGCAGAAAGAGTTATCGTAAGTCAATTAGTTAGATCTCCTGGTGTTTACTATGCGGAAGAGAGAGACAAAACAGGTAAGAGATTAATTTCATCTACTGTAATTCCTAATAGAGGAGCATGGTTAGAATATGAAACAGATTCTAACGATGTAATATCTGTAAGAGTTGATAGAACAAGAAAACAACCAGTTACAGTTTTACTTAGAGCTTTAGGAATAGGGACAGATGCAGAAATAATTGACCTTTTAGGAGAAGACGAAAGATTATCTGCCACATTAGAAAAAGATAATACTAAGACAGTAGAGGAAGGTCTTGTTGAGATATATAAAAAATTAAGACCAGGTGAACCACCTACTGTAGAAAGTGCATCATCTTTACTAAATGCTTTATTCTTTGATCCAAAGAGATATGATTTAGCAAAAGTTGGTAGATACAAATTTAATAAAAAGCTTGCTTTATGCTATAGAATTATGAATAGAATTTCAGCAGAAGACATAATAAATCCTGAAACAGGAGAAGTATTTGTAAAAGCTGGAGAAAAAATAAGCTATGAGTTAGCTAAAGATATACAAAATGCAGGTATAAATGTAGTAAATCTATTAATGGATGATGATAAGAAAGTTAGAGTTATAGGAAATAATTTTGTAGACATTAAGTCTCATATTGATTTTGACATAGATGATTTAAACATAAAAGAAAAAGTGCATTATCCAACATTAAAAGAAATTTTAGATGGATATAGTGATGAAGAAGAAATAAAAGAAGCTATAAAATCAAGAATTAAAGAACTTATACCAAAACATATATTATTAGACGATATAATAGCTTCAATAAGTTATGAATTCAATATCTTCTATAATATAGGAAACATTGATGATATAGACCATTTAGGAAATAGAAGAATAAGATCTGTAGGAGAATTATTACAAAACCAAGTTAGAATTGGTCTTTCAAGAATGGAAAGAGTCATAAAAGAAAGAATGACAGTTCAAGATATGGAAGCTATAACGCCTCAAGCGTTAGTTAACATAAGACCAGTTTCAGCTGCAATAAAAGAATTCTTTGGTAGTTCTCAGTTATCTCAGTTCATGGACCAAACAAATCCTTTATCTGAGTTAACACATAAGAGAAGACTATCAGCTCTTGGGCCTGGAGGTCTTTCAAGAGAAAGAGCTGGATTCGAAGTGCGTGACGTTCACCATTCACACTACGGTAGAATGTGTCCGATAGAGACTCCAGAAGGACCAAATATCGGTCTTATAAACTCTCTTGGAACTTATGCGAAAATAAATGAGTTTGGATTTATAGAATCACCATATAGAAAATTTGATAAAGTAACATCAACAGTTACTGATGAGATACATTATTTAACTGCTGATGAAGAAGATTTATTCGTAAGAGCTCAGGCAAATGAGCCATTAACAGACAATGGTAAATTCGTAAACCATAGAGTTGTTTGTAGAACTGTAAATGGTGCTGTTGAAATGGTTCCTGAAAGCAGAGTAGATTACATGGATATATCTCCTAAGCAGGTTGTATCTGTTGCCACTGCTATGATACCTTTCTTAGAAAATGATGATGCCAACCGTGCCCTTATGGGAGCGAACATGCAACGTCAGGCAGTGCCTCTAGTTAGAAGAGAAGCACCAATTATAGGAACTGGTATAGAATATAGAGCTGCAAAAGACTCTGGAGCAGTTGTTGTTGCTAGAAATTCTGGTATAGCAGAAAGAGTAACAGCAGATGAGATAATTATAAAAAGAGAAGATGGAAACAGAGATAGATATAATCTACTTAAGTTTAAACGTTCAAACTCAGGTACTTGTATAAATCAAACACCTATAATAACTAAAGGTGAGCAAATAGTGCAAGGAGATGTTATAGCAGACGGTCCAGCAACTGATTTAGGAGAAGTAGCACTTGGAAGAAACTGTCTTATAGCATTCATGACTTGGGAAGGTTATAACTACGAAGATGCCATATTAATAAATGAAAGATTAGTTAAAGAAGATAGATTATCAACAATTCATATAGAAGAATATGAATGTGAAGCTAGAGATACAAAACTAGGGCCAGAGGAAATAACTAGAGATATACCTAATGTTGGAGATAGTGCAATTAAGAACTTAGATGACAGAGGTATAATAAGAATAGGTGCAGAAGTAGATTCAGGAGATATACTAGTTGGTAAAGTAACTCCAAAAGGGGAAACTGAACTTACTGCTGAGGAAAGATTACTTCGTGCAATATTTGGTGAAAAGGCTAGAGAAGTTAGAGATACTTCACTTAAAGTACCTCATGGTGAATCTGGTATAATAGTTGATGTAAAAGTATTTACTAGAGAAAATGGAGATGATTTATCTCCAGGAGTAAATGAATTAGTAAGATGTTATATAGCTAAAAAGAGAAAAATAAAAGTTGGAGATAAAATGGCTGGTCGTCATGGGAATAAAGGGGTTATCTCAAGAATATTACCAGAAGAAGATATGCCATTTATGGAAAATGGAACTCCACTAGATATAATACTTAACCCACAAGGTATACCATCACGTATGAACATCGGTCAGGTTTTAGAGGTTCATTTAGGACTTGCTGCTAAGACTTTAGGATGGTATGTTGCAACATCAGTATTTGATGGTGCCAATGAGTATGATATAATGGATGCTCTTGAAGAAGCTGGATATCCTAGAGATGGTAAATTAACTTTATATGATGGTAGAACAGGTGAAACTTTTGATAATAGAATAACTGTTGGATATATGTACTACTTAAAACTACATCATTTAGTTGATGAAAAACTACATGCAAGAAGTACTGGACCATACTCATTAGTTACTCAACAGCCACTAGGTGGTAAAGCACAATTTGGTGGACAAAGATTTGGAGAGATGGAGGTTTGGGCTCTAGAAGCATATGGAGCTGCTCACATACTTCAAGAAATACTTACTGTTAAGTCTGATGATGTTGTAGGTCGTGTTAGAACTTACGAAGCTATAGTTAAAGGTGAAAACATACCTGAGCCAGGAATCCCAGAATCATTTAAGGTTCTTATAAAAGAACTTCAAAGTTTATGCTTAGATGTAAAAGTATTAACAGATGAAGATCAAGAAATAGAAGTAAGAGAATCTGTAGATGAAGATGACACAATAGGTGAATTTGAACTAGATGTTGTAAATAACATGGGAGAAGTTGAAGAAAGTAATATAATAGAAGAAATTGAAGATGATTTTACGGAAACCGTAGAAGATGAGGATATAGAGAATTTAGAAGAATTTGCTGAAGAAGATTTATTTGAAGAAGAAATAGACTTTGATGGTGATGACTTTGATATGTAAATTTAATTAATGTAAATCTCAAATAGAAGGGAGAGAACTCCTTGTTTGAATTAAACAATTTCGAGTCGATAAAAATAGCATTGGCTTCTCCAGAAAAAATAAGACAATGGTCTAGAGGAGAAGTTAAAAAGCCAGAAACTATAAATTACCGTACTTTAAAACCAGAAAAAGATGGTCTTTTCTGTGAAAGAATATTTGGACCACAAAAAGACTGGGAGTGCCATTGTGGTAAATATAGAAGAGTTAGATACAAAGGTGTAGTTTGTGATAGATGTGGAGTAGAAGTAACTAAATCGAAAGTAAGAAGAGAAAGAATGGGACATATAGAGCTAGCAGCTCCTATGTCTCACATCTGGTACTTTAAAGGTATACCAAGTAGAATGGGACTTTTACTTGATATGTCACCAAGATCATTGGAAAAAATACTATACTTTGCTTCATATGTAGTAGTTGATCCAGGAGAAACTGGATTGAATGAGAAGCAGTTATTGACAGAAAAAGAGTATAGAACTGCTCTTGAAAAATATGGATATACTTTTACTGTAGGTATGGGTGCTGAAGCTGTAAAGATATTGTTACAAAACATAGACTTAGAGCAACAAAGCAAAGACCTAAGAGCGGAATTAAAAGACAGTACAGGACAAAAGAAAGTTAGAACAATAAGAAGATTAGAAGTTGTAGAAGCATTTAAAAAATCTGGGAATAAACCAGAATGGATGATTTTAGATGCGATACCAGTAATACCACCAGATTTAAGACCAATGGTACAACTTGATGGTGGAAGATTTGCAACTTCAGACTTAAATGATTTATATAGAAGAGTTATAAACAGAAATAATAGACTTAAGAGATTATTAGAGCTTGGAGCTCCAGATATAATTGTAAGAAATGAAAAGAGAATGCTTCAAGAAGCAGTTGATGCATTAATAGATAATGGTAGAAGAGGTAGACCTGTAACAGGGCCTGGAAATAGACCACTTAAGTCTTTATCAGATATGTTAAAGGGTAAACAAGGTCGTTTCCGTCAAAACTTACTTGGTAAGCGTGTTGACTACTCAGGACGTTCTGTTATAGTTGTTGGACCAGAACTTAAATTCTATCAATGTGGTCTTCCAAAGAAAATGGCACTAGAACTATTTAAGCCATTTGTTATGGATAAACTAGTTAAAGAAGGATATGCACATAATATAAAAAGTGCAAAATCTATAGTAGAAAAAGTTAAGCCAGAAGTTTGGGATGTTTTAGAAGATGTTATAAAAAGCCATCCAGTTCTTCTTAACCGTGCGCCGACTCTGCATAGATTAGGTATACAAGCATTTGAACCAATCTTGGTTGAAGGTAAAGCTATAAAGCTACATCCACTTGTGTGTACAGCTTACAATGCAGACTTCGATGGTGACCAAATGGCAGTCCATGTACCTTTATCAGTAGAAGCACAAGCAGAAGCAAGATTCTTAATGCTTTCTGTAAACAACATTCTTGCTCCTAAAGATGGTTCTCCTATAACTACTCCATCTCAGGATATGGTTTTAGGTTGTTATTATCTAACAATAGAAGCACAAGATGATGCTAAAGGAACAGGAATGGTATTTAAAGACTTTAATGAGCTATTACTTGCTTATTACAATAAATCAGTTCATCTACATGCGTTAGTAAAACTAAAGGTGACTCTTGAAGATGGAAGAAGTTCATTAGTTGAAAGTACAGTTGGTAGATTTATATTTAATGAAAGCATACCTCAAGATTTAGGATTTGTAGATAGAAATGAAAACCCATTTGCTCTAGAAGTTGACTTCTTAGCAGATAAAAAATCTCTTGGTAAAATAATAGATAAGTGCTTTAGAAAACATGGAAATACAGAAACAGCGGAATTACTAGATTATATAAAATCTCTAGGATTTAAATATTCTACATTAGGTGGTATAACAGTTGCTGTTGCTGATATGAGTGTTCCAGAAGAAAAGAAAGTATTTATAGCTGAGGCAGAAGAAAAAGTTGATAAATATGAAAAAGCATACAGAAGAGGTTTAATATCTAATGAAGAAAGATATGAAAAAGTTATAGAGACATGGACAGAAACAACTGATAAGGTTACTGATGCTCTTATGGGTGGACTAGATAGATTAAACAATATATATATAATGGCACATTCAGGAGCCAGAGGTTCTAAAAACCAAATTAGACAGCTAGCAGGTATGCGTGGTCTTATGGCCAATGCATCTGGTAAAACAGTTGAGATACCAGTTAAATCTAATTTCCGTGAAGGTTTATCAGTACTTGAATACTTTACATCTTCACATGGTGCCAGAAAAGGTCTTGCCGATACAGCTATACGTACGGCTGAATCTGGATACTTAACAAGAAGACTTGTTGATGTAAGTCAGGATGTTATTGTAAGAGAAGTAGATTGCGGAACAGAAGATACTACAGAAATTTATGCTATAAAAGAAGGAAATGAAGTTATAGAAGAAATATATGATAGAATTGTAGGAAGATATACTATAGACCCTATATTAAATCCTGAAACTGGTGAAGTTATAGTTGAAGCTGATGCTATGATACAAGAAGATGAAGCAGAAACTATAGTAGATTTAGGAATTGAAAAAATTAGGATAAGAACAGTTCTTAACTGTAAAACTAATCATGGAGTTTGTTCTAAGTGCTATGGTAGAAACTTAGCTACAGGAAAAGAAGTTAATATAGGTGAAGCAGTTGGTATAATAGCAGCTCAATCTATAGGTGAGCCGGGTACTCAGCTTACAATGCGTACATTCCATACTGGAGGGGTTGCAGGAGCCGATATAACTCAAGGTCTTCCAAGGGTTGAAGAATTATTCGAAGCTAGAAAACCAAAAGGTTTAGCTGTAATAACTGAAGTATCTGGTAGAGTTGAAATAGATGAAACTGGAAAGAGAAAAGAAGTAAATGTAATACCAGAAGAAGGCGAAACTCAAACATATGTGATACCATATGGTTCTAGATTAAAAGTTAAGCAAGGACAGATATTAGAAGCTGGAGATCCTTTAACACAAGGATTTATAAATCCTCATGATATAGTAAGAGTAAAAGGTGTTAAAGGTGTTCAAGAATATATAGTTAAAGAAGTTCAAAGGGTTTATAGACTTCAAGGGGTTGATGTTAACGATAAGCATATAGAAGTTATAGTAAGACAAATGCTATCTAAAGTTAAAGTTGAAGACCCAGGAGATACAGATTTATTACCAGGTGGATATGAAGATGTATTAACATTTAATAGATGTAACGAAGAAGCTATAGCTAAAGACTTAAGACCAGCAGTTGCTAAAAGAGTATTACTTGGTATAACTAAAGCATCTCTTGCAACTGATTCATTCTTATCAGCAGCTTCATTCCAGGAAACAACAAGAGTATTAACAGAAGCTGCAATAAAAGGTAAAGAAGACCACCTAATAGGGCTTAAAGAGAATGTTATATTAGGTAAGCTAATACCAGCAGGAACAGGAATGAAGAAGTATAGAAATATAGCTGTTGAAAAAATTGAAGATTAATGGCAGATAGAGTAAAGAAATCTTGACAACCATTATTTGTGGTGTTAAAATAGTAAAGTGTGTTGTTTAAAAGTACACTAAGGGCTTATATGAGCTCTTAGTGACTTTTAAATGGCAATAAACAAGAACTAAAAGCATCAAGCTAGAAAAATGCTAATATCACATATTCATGTGTTATAGACATTAAATTGTAAGTAACAAATGTTACAATCAGTCAGTATGAGTATTCATATTGATGTAGTTGGCGGTCACTGATAAGATCGAAAATTTGGAAGGAGGTGCAGATGATGCCAACAATTAACCAATTAGTTCGTAAAAGTAGAAAAGCAGTTGAAAAGAAATCTACTGCTCCAGCATTACAAAAAGGTTACAACTCTTTAAACAAGAAAGTAACTGACGCTAGTGCTCCACAAAAAAGAGGGGTTTGTACTTCAGTAAAAACAGTTACTCCTAAGAAACCTAACTCAGCTTTAAGAAAAGTTGCCAGAGTTAGATTAACTAATGGTATAGAAGTTTCTGCTTATATACCAGGAGAAGGACATAACTTACAAGAGCATAGTGTTGTTCTTATAAGAGGCGGAAGAGTAAAAGACCTTCCAGGGGTTAGATACCATATACTAAGAGGTACTTTAGATACAGCAGGTGTTGATAAGAGAAGACAATCAAGATCTAAGTATGGTGCTAAGAAACCTAAGGACGCTAAAAAATAAAAACAATTAATGATTGATTATAGTTCGGTGCTTTAAATATATATATAGATATTTATGGCATCACGGCATTAAATAATTTATGTCGAGTACCTATGATTTAAGTTAAATAATTAAGGAGGGAAGCGAAATGCCAAGAAAAGGTAATGTTCCAAAGAGAGAAGTTTTACCAGATCCTATGTATGGGAGTAAGGTAGTTACTAAATTAATAAATAATTTAATGGTAGACGGAAAAAAAGGAAAGTCTCAAACAATAGTTTATGATGCTTTCACAGTTATTGCTGAAAAAACAGGAGAAGATGCTTTAGAAGTATTTAATAAGGCAATGGATAATATAATGCCTGTTTTAGAAGTAAAAGCAAGAAGAGTTGGTGGGGCAAACTACCAAGTACCAATCGAAGTTAGACCTGAAAGAAGACAAACATTAGGTTTAAGATGGTTAGTAAAATACACTAGAGCTCGTGGAGAAAAAGGAATGGTTGATAAATTAGCTAAAGAAATAATGGACGCAGCTAACAACACAGGAGCTTCAGTTAAGAAAAAAGAAGATACTCATAAAATGGCAGAAGCTAATAAAGCATTTGCTCATTATAGATGGTAGGATATATAGATATCTTATAAAATTGAGGATATCATAAGGAGGATAACCATGGCTAGAAAGTTTCCTTTGGAAAGAACTAGGAATATAGGAATCATGGCTCATATAGATGCAGGGAAAACTACTACTACAGAAAGAATCCTGTTTTATACTGGGCAAACTCATAAGATAGGAGAAACTCATGAAGGGGCTTCTCAAATGGACTGGATGGAGCAAGAAAAGGAAAGAGGTATAACAATAACTTCTGCCGCTACTACTGCTTCATGGAAAGACCATAGAATAAATATAATAGATACTCCTGGACACGTGGACTTCACAGTTGAAGTTGAAAGATCTCTAAGAGTTCTTGACGGTTCAGTTGCTGTATTCTGTGCAAAAGGTGGGGTTGAACCTCAATCTGAGAATGTATGGAGACAAGCTGAAACTTATGGAGTACCTAGAATAGCTTTTGTAAATAAAATGGATATATTAGGAGCAGATTTCTACAATGTTGTAAGCATGATGAAATCTAGATTAAATTCTAATGCAGTTCCTATGCAATTACCAATAGGTAAAGAAGATTCATTTATAGGTATAATAGACTTATTAAAAATGGATGCTGTTATATACAAAGACGACTTAGGTGTTGAAATGGAAGAAACAGACATACCAGAGGATATGAAAGAATTAGCTACAGAGTGGAGAGAAAAATTAGTTGAAGCAGTAGCTGAAACTGACGAAGAGTTAATGATGAAATATCTTGAAGGTGAAGAACCTACTATAGATGAACTAAAAGTTGCTATAAGAAAAGCTACTATAGCGTGTGAGATGAACCCAGTTTTCTGTGGTACAGCTTATAGAAACAAAGGTGTTCAGTTAGTAATAGATGCAGTTTTAGATTACTTACCAGCACCAACTGATATAGCAGCTATAAAAGGTATATTGGAAGATGGAGAGGAAGCTGAAAGACATTCTTCTGATGAAGAGCCATTCTCTGCATTAGCATTCAAAATAATGACTGACCCATTTGTTGGAAAACTAGCGTTCTTCAGAGTTTACTCTGGAACATTAGAATCTGGTTCTTATGTTTTAAATGCAACTAAGAATAAGAGAGAAAGAATTGGTCGTATACTACAAATGCATGCCAATACAAGAGAAGAAATAACTAAAGTTTATGCTGGAGATATAGCAGCAGCAGTAGGATTAAAAGATACTACTACTGGAGACACATTATGTGATCCTGCTAATCCAATAATACTTGAATCTATGGAATTCCCTGAGCCAGTTATATCTGTTGCTATAGAACCAAGTTCTAAAGCAGCTCAAGAAAAAATGGGTATAGCTCTTCAAAAATTAGCTGAAGAAGACCCAACTTTCACAGTTAAAACTGACCAAGAAACAGGACAAACTATAATATCTGGTATGGGTGAATTACACTTAGAGATAATAGTAGATAGATTATTAAGAGAATTTAAAGTAGAAGCCAAAGTTGGTGCTCCACAAGTTGCATATAGAGAAACTATAACTCAACCAGTTGATGTTGAATACAAGTACTCTAAGCAATCAGGTGGTAGAGGACAATATGGTCACGTTAAGATTAGAGTTGCTCCTCAAGAGCCAGGTGAAGGATACAAATTCACAAACAAAACTGTTGGTGGATCTGTACCAAAAGAATATGTTGGTCCAGTTGACATGGGTATACAAGGAGCTATGCAATCTGGTATAGTTGCTGGATATCCAGTTGTAGACGTTGCTGTTGAGTTATATGATGGTTCTTACCATGAAGTTGACTCTTCTGAAATGGCGTTCAAGATGGCTGGTTCAATGGCATTCAAAGATGCTATGAAGAAAGGTAATGCAGTTCTTTTAGAGCCTTACTTTAAAGTAGAAGTTGTTACTCCAGAAGATTACATGGGAGATGTTATGGGTGACTTAAACTCAAGAAGAGGATTAATCCAAGGAATGGAAGCAAGAAGTGGTGCACAAGTTATAAATGCATTTGTTCCACTTTCAGAAATGTTTGGATACTCTACAGACCTAAGATCTTCAACTCAAGGTCGTGCAACTTATACAATGATATTCGATCACTATGAACAAGTTCCAGCTTCAGTTGCTAAAAAGATAGCTGAAGGAAAATAATTTAAAAATTAATTAATAATATAAATATAAAAAATAATCAGCAAGACGAGACTTGTCTCGTCTTGCACAAGATAAAGGGAGGAAATTCAAAATGGCTAAAGCTAAATACGAAAGAACAAAACCTCATGTTAATATAGGGACAATAGGACACGTTGACCACGGTAAAACTACATTAACAGCAGCAATAACAAAAACATTATATGACAGATACCAATTAGGAGAAGCAGTAGATTTCGCAAACATAGATAAAGCTCCAGAAGAAAGAGAAAGAGGAATCACAATATCAACAGCACACGTTGAGTATGAAACTCCAAACAGACACTACGCACACGTTGACTGCCCAGGACATGCTGACTACGTTAAGAACATGATAACAGGAGCAGCACAAATGGACGGAGCAATATTAGTTTGTTCAGCAACAGATGGACCAATGCCACAAACAAGAGAGCATATACTATTATCAAGACAAGTTGGAGTACCATATATAGTAGTATTCTTAAACAAATGTGACATGGTAGATGATGAAGAGTTATTAGAACTAGTAGAAATGGAAGTAAGAGATTTATTAACAGAATATGATTTCCCAGGAGATGATACTCCAATAGTAAGAGGATCAGCATTAATGGCATTAGAAGATCCAAAGAGTGAGTGGGGAAATAAAATAGTAGAATTATTCGAGCAAATAGATGAATATATACCAGCACCAGAAAGAGATACTGACAAACCATTCTTAATGCCAGTAGAAGACGTATTCTCAATCACAGGAAGAGGAACAGTTGCAACAGGAAGAGTGGAAAGAGGAGTATTAAAAGTACAAGACGAAGTAGAATTAGTAGGATTAACAGAAGCACCAAGAAAAGTAGTAGTAACAGGAGTAGAAATGTTCAGAAAATTATTAGACCAAGCACAAGCAGGGGATAATATAGGAGCATTATTAAGAGGAGTACAAAGAAACGAAATAGAAAGAGGACAAGTACTAGCAAAGACTGGATCAGTAAAAGCACACACAAAATTTACTGCAGAAGTATATGTACTTAAAAAAGAAGAAGGTGGAAGACATACACCATTCTTTGATGGATATAGACCACAATTCTATTTCAGAACAACAGATGTAACAGGAGCTTGTAAGTTACCAGATGGAATAGAAATGGTAATGCCTGGAGATAACGTAACAATGGAAGTAGACTTAATAAATTCAATAGTTGTAGAAGAAGGATTAAGATTCTCAATAAGAGAAGGTGGAAGAACAGTAGCTTCAGGAGTTGTTGCTACAATAATCGAATAATCTTTTACTAAGCTAATTGATTTCATATAAAAAAAGAGGGGGTTTAACCTCTCTTTTTTGTTTTTTGTTGACAAGTAGCAATAAAGCATATATACTAAACTAGTGCCTTGAGATAGATTCATAATCAAGTTTAAGGTTATAATGTTGTAAGAGAAAATAAAATTGAAAAAAACATAAAAAAAACTTGAAAAAATGTAACAGATGATATAAAATATAATAGTGTGCTTGAGAGATTAAGAAAATAAAAATTAAATCCTAGTGAAATACGAACTGATGTCGATTTGAAAGTTACAACACACCCGGAGCAGTGTATCGGTATTAGTTGTACGCAACTTGAAAATTAAACACGTGATAAAGGAGGGAAAACAAAATGGCTAAGAATGAAAAAATAAGAATAAGATTAAAATCATATGATCACAAATTATTAGATTTTTCAGCAGGTAAAATAGTTGAAACTGCTAAAAAGGCTGGATCACAAGTTTCAGGACCTGTGCCTCTACCAACAGAAAAACAAATTGTAACTATATTAAGAGCCGTACATAAGTACAAAGACTCTAGAGAACAATTTGAAATAAGAACTCATAAAAGACTAATCGACATAGCTAATCCAACACCTAAAACAGTTGACTCATTAATGAGATTAGACTTACCAGCAGGTGTAGATATAGAAATAAAATTATAAGAACCCCTAAGATATTATCCTATAGGTAACTATCTTAGAATGATTACTTCTAAAATGATGTAATCCGCTGTAAGAATTATAGGAGGTGCTAATATGAATGGAATATTAGGAAAAAAAGTTGGTATGACTCAAATATTCACTGATAAAGGTGTAGTTATACCTGTAACAGCTGTTGAAGCAGGACCTATGGTCGTTACTCAAATAAAAACAGTTGATAAAGATGGATACAATGCTATACAAATAGGTTTTGAAGATGCTAAAGAAAAATCTTTAAACAAGCCTAAAAAAGGACACTTAGCTGCTGCTAATGTTTTAAAGAAACATTTAAAAGAGTTTAGAGTAGATTCTGTAGAAGGATACACAGTTGGACAAGAAATAAAAGCTGATGTATTTGAAGCAGGTGCAAAAATAGATGTTACTGGAATAAGTAAAGGTAAGGGATTCCAAGGTCCAATAAAAAGACATGGACAAAGTAGAGGTCCTGAATCTCACGGTTCTAGATACCACAGAAGACCAGGTTCAATGGGAGCTTGTTCTTACCCAGGTAGAGTATTTAAAAACAAAAAATTAGCTGGACACATGGGAAGCGTAAAGGTAACAGTTCAAAACTTAGAGGTTGTTAAAGTAGATGCTGATAAGAACCTTATATTAGTTAAGGGAGCTATACCAGGAGCTAAAGGTTCAGTAGTAACTATAAAAGAAGCTGTAAAGGTTTCTAAATAATGACTAACCTAGAGAAAGGAGGAATAACAATGCCAAAATTAAATGTACTAAATGTTAGTGGACAAAACGTTGGAGAAATAGAATTATCAGATTCTATATTTGGCGTAGAAGTTAATGGACATGTTTTATATGAAGTTGTAAAAAATCAATTAGCAAATAAGAGACAAGGAACTCAATCTGCTAAGACTAGAGCAGAAGTTAGAGGTGGCGGAAGAAAACCTTGGAAACAAAAAGGAACAGGTAGAGCAAGACAAGGTTCTACAAGATCTGTACAATGGGTAGGTGGAGGAGTTGCTTTTGCACCTAAACCAAGAAGTTACAAATATACATTACCTAAGAAGGTAAGAAGATTAGCTATGAAGAGTGCTTTATCTTCAAAAATACAAAATAGTGAAGTTATAGTATTAGATGCATTAAACATGGATGCTCCTAAAACTAAAGAATTTGCTCAAATATTAAATAATATAAATGCTGCTAAAAAAGCTTTAGTAGTTATAGCTGATAAAAATGATAATGTAATAAAATCAGCTAGAAATATAGAAGGTGTTCAAACTGCATTAGTTAATACTATGAATGTATATGATATATTAAAATATGATTCATTTATAATAACTACAGATGCTGTTAAAAAAGTGGAGGAGGTGTACGCATAATGACTAATCCACATGATGTAATAATAAGACCAGTTGTAACTGAGCACAGTATGGCTGAAATGGGTGAAAAAAAATACACTTTTGTTGTGGCTAAAGATGCGAACAAAACTGAAATAAAAAAAGCAGTAGAAAAAGTATTCGGAGTTAGTGTTGATAAAGTAAATACTTTAAACTACGATGGAAAAGTTAAAAGAATGGGTAGAACTCAAGGAAGAACAGCAAGCTTTAAGAAAGCAGTAGTTAAATTAACTGCTGATAGTAAAGAAATAGAATTCTTCCAAGGAATGTAATATTATAACAAACGAAGGAGGGAAAACAGATGGCTATAAAAAAGTTTAGACCAACTTCTCCTGCCTTAAGACAAATGACAGTTTTAGTTTCTGAGGAAATAACATGTAACCAACCAGAAAGATCTCTTTTAGTTAACTTAAAGAAAAATGCTGGTAGAAACGTACATGGTAGAATAACTGTTCGTCATAGAGGTGGAGGACAAAAAAGAAAATATAGAATAATAGATTTTAAAAGAGATAAAGATGGTATACCTGCTAAGGTTGCTACTATAGAATATGATCCAAACAGAACTGCAAATATTGCATTATTAAACTATGCTGATGGAGAAAAAAGATATATATTAGCTCCAGTTGGAATCAACGTTGGAGATACTATCTTATCAGGATTAGGTGCTGATATAAAACCAGGAAACTGTTTAGCATTAAAAGATATGCCAGTTGGTACTATCATTCATAATATAGAATTAAAGCCAGGAAAAGGAGCTCAATTAGTTAGATCTGCTGGAGTTTCTGCACAATTAATGGCTAAAGAAGGAAAAAATGCTTTATTAAGATTACCATCAGGTGAAATGAGATTAGTAAGCATAAACTGTAAAGCTACTATAGGACAAGTTGGAAATATAGAGCACGGTAACGTAGTTATTGGTAAAGCAGGTAGAAAAAGACATATGGGAATAAGACCTACTGTAAGAGGTTCTGTAATGAACCCTAATGACCATCCACACGGTGGAGGGGAAGGTAGATCTCCAATAGGTAGACCATCTCCTGTTACTCCATGGGGTAAACCAGCTCTTGGATACAAAACTAGAAAGAAAAACAAAGCTTCAAATAAGTTAATAGTATCAAGAAGAACTAAGTAGTAAATTTATTTTTGCTCGGAAAGGAGGAATATAAATGTCAAGATCAACTAAAAAAGGACCTTTTGTCCATGCAAGACTTTTAAAGAAAATAGAAGCTATGAATGCTAGCGGAAATAAAGAAGTTATAAAAACTTGGTCAAGATCTTCAACTGTATTTCCACAAATGGTAGAAAACACTATAGCTGTTCATGATGGAAGAAAACATGTTCCAGTATATATAACAGAAGATATGGTTGGACACAAATTAGGTGAGTTCGTTCCTACTAGAACTTTCAAAGGACATAAGGATGACGAAAAATCTAATAAGAGAAAATAATTAAATTATGACTAAGAAAGGAGGAATAACAATGGAAGCAAAAGCTACTGCTAAATATGTACGTGTATCACCAAGAAAAGCAGGCCAAATCTGTGACCTTGTTAGAGGAAAGAATGTTGATGAAGCATTAGCGATATTAAAGTTCACTCCAAGAGGAGCAGCTTCAATAATAGCTAAAGTTGTAAAGTCAGCTAAAGCTAACGCAGAAAACAATCACGAAATGGATACTGAAAAATTATATATAGCATCAATAGTTGCTAATCAAGGGCCAACAATGAAGAGATTCATGCCTAGAGCTATGGGTCGTGCAACTACAATAAGAAAAAGAACTTCTCATATAGAGGTTGTTGTGAAAGAAAAAAAATAATTAATAGATAGGAGGGAAAGTAATGGGTCAAAAGGTTAATCCACACGGCTTAAGGGTCGGTGTTATAAAAGATTGGGACTCAAGATGGTTCGCTACTGATAAAAAAGAGTTCGGAAACTTATTATTAGAAGACCATAATATACGTAAATTCTTAAAGAAAAGATTATACTCAGCTGGAGTTGCTAGAATAGAAATAGAAAGATCAGCTAATAAAATAAAAATGGACTTACATGTTGCTAAGCCAGGAGTAGTTATAGGAAGAGCTGGTGCTGGAATCGAAGCATTAAAAGTTGAATTAGAAAAAATGACAAAGAAAAGTATAATAGTTAACATAGTAGAAGTAAGAAGTACAGATAAAAATGCTCAATTAGTAGCTGAAAATATAGCTTTAGCTATAGAAAGAAGGGTTGCTTTCAGAAGAGCAATGAAACAAGCTATACAAAGAGCAATGAAATCTGGTGCTAAAGGGATAAAAGTTTCTGCTTCAGGAAGATTAGGTGGAGCTGAAATGGCTAGAACTGAAGGTTATAGTGAAGGAAATGTGCCACTACAAACTTTAAGAGCAGATATAGATTATGGTTTCGCTGAAGCTGATACTACTTATGGAAAAATAGGTATAAAAGTTTGGATATGTAATGGTGAAGTTTTACCAACTAGAGATGGTGTAAATCCAAGAGAAGAAAGCAGAAAGAGCGACAGAAGAGACAACAAGAGAGATAACAGAAGAAACGATAGAAGAGGAAATGATAGAAGAGGAAACGATAACAGAGGAAACTACAGAGGACAAAAACCTCAAGGTGGACAAAGACCTCAAGGTGGATCAAGACCTCAAAGAACTGAAAACAAAGGAAATTAATAATAGTTAGGTTCAAGGAAGGAGGAAAAATACTCATGTTAATGCCAAAAAGAGTAAAGCGTCGTAGAGTTCATAGAGGAAGTATGGCTGGGCAAGCTCATAAAGGTAACAAAGTTACTTATGGTGAGTTTGGATTAGTAGCTTTAGAAGCTTCTTGGATAACTTCTAATCAAATAGAAGCTGCCAGAATCGCGATGACTAGATATATAAAAAGAGGGGGAAAGGTTTGGATAAAAATATTCCCTCATAAACCAGTAACAAGAAAACCAGCAGAAACTCGTATGGGTGCAGGGAAAGGTTCTCCAGAATATTGGGTAGCTGTAGTTAAGCCAGGAAGAGTTATGTTTGAATTAGCAGGTGTTTCTGAAGATAAAGCAAGAGAAGCTATGAGACTTGCTGCACATAAATTACCAATCAAATGTAAATTTGTTAAAAAAGAAGATTTAGAAGTAAAGGGTGGTGAATAGGATGAAAGCTAAAGAATTAAGAGATTTAACAAGCGAAGAGCTAATGAACAAATTAAACGACTTCAAAAGTGAATTATTTAGCTTAAGATTCCAATTAGCTACTGGTCAATTAGAAAATACAGCTAGAATAAAGTTTGTTAAGAAGGATATAGCAAAAGTTAAAACTGTTCTTGCTGAAAGAAAGTTATACGAAACTAGAGCTTAATTTGGAAAGGAGGCTTTTTAAACATGGAAAGAGGAAGAAGAAAAGTTAGAATAGGCCGTGTTGTTAGTGATAAGATGGATAAAACAATAGTAGTAGCTGTTGAAGAGTTCGTACGTCATCCACTATATAATAAACGTGTTAAGAGAACTAAGAAATTTAAGGCTCATGATGAAAAGAATATATGTAACATCGGAGATAGAGTTAAAATAATGGAAACTAGACCTTTATCTAAAGATAAGAGATTCAGACTAGTTGAAGTTGTTGAGAAAGTTAAGTAGTTTTTGAAGAAGGAGGGATTACGATATGATACAACAAGAATCACGTCTAAGAGTTGCTGATAACTCAGGAGCTAAAGAACTTTTATGTATACGTGTTCTAGGCGGAAGTAAAAGAAGATATGGTAACATAGGCGACGTTATAGTTGCTACTGTTAAAAGTGCAACACCTGGTGGAGTTGTAAAAAAAGGTAAGGTTGTTAAAGCTGTTATAGTAAGAAGCAAACAAGGCGTAAGACGTAATGACGGAAGCTATATATCTTTTGATGAAAATGCTGCTGTTATAATAAAGGACGATAAAACTCCAGTAGGAACTCGTATATTCGGGCCTGTTGCTAGAGAGTTAAGAGACAATGAATTCATGAAAATAGTTTCTCTTGCTCCAGAAGTACTATAATTAAGGAGGTGCAATAGGACATGATGCGTGTTAAAAAAGGTGACACTGTTGTAGTTATAGCAGGTAAAGATAAAGGTAAAAAAGGTTCAGTTTTAAAGGTATACCCTAAAGCTGATAAAGTATTAGTTGAAGGTGTAAACGTAATAACTAAACATCAAAAACCAAGTGCTATTAACCAACAAGGTGGAATAATAAACAAAGAAGCCCCAATACACATATCTAATGTAATGCCATTTGATCCTGAAACAGGAAAAGGCGTTAGAGTAAGATATGAAGTAAAAGATGGCACAAAAGTAAGAGTATCAGCAAAGAGCGGAAAAGAATTATAATAAATATTGCTTGAAAGGAGGGACCTTAAATGGCTTCTAGATTACAAGAAAAATACATGAAAGAAGTTGCTCCTGCTTTAATGGAGAAATTTGGATATAAAAACGTAATGGAGATACCTAAGTTAAACAAAATAGTTATTAACATGGGTATAGGTGACGCTAGAGAAAATCCAAAAGGATTAGAAAAAGGCGTTGAAGAATTAGAAATAATATCAGGACAAAAGCCTGTTATAACTAAAGCTAGAAAATCTGTTGCTAACTTCAAACTAAGAGAAGGAATGCCAATAGGAACAAAAGTTACATTAAGAGCTGACAAAATGTTCTACTTTATGGACAAATTAGTATCAGTTTCTTTACCAAGAGTTAGAGACTTTAGAGGTGTTAACCCTAATGCTTTTGATGGTAGAGGAAACTATGCTTTAGGAGTTAAAGAACAATTAATATTCCCTGAAATAGAATATGATAAAATTGATAAAGTAAGAGGAATGGATATAATATTCGTTACTACAGCAAAAACTGACGAAGAAGCTCGTGAATTATTAAAATTATTAGGAATGCCATTTTCTAAGTAAGCAAAGGAGGGATTCCCGTGGCTAGAAAAGCGATGGTTGTTAAACAACAAAGAAAGCAAAAGTACGCTACTAGAGAATACACTAGATGTACTATATGCGGAAGACCGCATTCAGTTTTGAAAAAATTTGGTATATGCCGTATATGCTTTAGAGAATTAGCTTATAAAGGTCAAATACCTGGTGTTAGAAAAGCAAGCTGGTAGAAGCTTGATTAGAATGGAAGGAGGGCTACAAAATGACAATGACAGATCCAATTGCAGATATGCTTACTCGTATAAGAAATGCTAATGTTGTTAAGCATGAAACTGTAGATGTTCCAGCTTCTAATATGAAGAAAGAGTTAGCTAGAATCTTATTAGAAGAAGGTTTCATAAGAGGTTATGATGTTATAGAAGATGGAAAACAAGGTATCATAAGAATACAATTAAAGTACGGACAAGAAGGCGAAAGAGTTATCACAGGTCTTAAGAAAATATCTAAGCCTGGAATGAGAGTTTACGCTGCTAACCACGAAATACCAAAAGTATTAAATGGATTAGGAATATCAGTAATATCTACTTCAAAAGGAATATTAACTGACAAGCAAGCTAGAAAAGAAAATGTTGGTGGAGAAGTAATCTGCTACGTTTGGTAATTAATATGAACAATGTAAGGAGGTGCGACCATGTCAAGAATAGGTGTTAAGCCAATAATAATACCAGCAGGTGTTGAAGTTACTATAGCTGAAGGAAATTTAGTTACAGTAAAAGGTCCAAAGGGAACTTTAACTAAACAATTAAGTGCTGAGTTAAATATAAAAAAAGAAGAAAATACAATAATGGTTGAAAGACCAACTGATAATAAAAAACACAGATCTTTACACGGATTAACTAGAACTTTATTAGATAATATGGTTGTAGGTGTAAATACTGGTTTCGAAAAGAAATTAGAACTAAAAGGTGTTGGATACAGAGCTCAAAAACAAGGGAAAAAATTAGTTATGAACTTAGGTTTCTCTCATCCAGTTGAAATGGAAGATCCAGAAGGAATAACTGTTGAAGCTCCAAACCAAACTGAGTTAATAGTAAAAGGTATAGACAAGCAATTAGTAGGAAACTATGCTGCTAAAATAAGAGCTTGGAGAAAGCCAGAGCCATACAAAGGTAAAGGTATAAAATACGTTGATGAAGTAATCAGACGTAAAGAAGGAAAAACTGGTAAAAAATAATACCAAAACTTAAACGCTAGAAAGGAGTGAGCTAGGTGTTAAAAAAGGCTGATAAAAATGCTAATAGACTTCAAAGACATAAGAGAGTTCGTAGAAAAATAAGCGGTACTGCTCAAAGACCAAGATTATGTGTATTTAGAAGTGCTAACAATATATATGCTCAAATAATAGATGACACAAACAGAGTAACTCTAGTTGCTGCATCTTCTTTAGAAGCAGAAGTTAAGAGTGCTGTTAATCATACAGGAAATAAGGAAGCAGCTAAGAAAGTTGGAGAATTAGTTGCTAAAAAAGCTGTTGAAAAAGGAATCACTGAAGTTGTATTTGACAGAGGTGGATACTTATATCATGGAAGAATTCAAGAATTAGCTGAAAGTGCTAGAGAAGCTGGTCTTAAGTTCTAATACGAAGGAGGGAAAAATACATGCTACGTCGTAAGCCGATAGATGCAGGACAACTTGACTTACAAGAAAAAGTTGTTGAAGTAAGACGTGTTACTAAGGTTGTAAAAGGTGGTAGAAACTTCAGATTTGCAGCGTTAGTAGTTGTTGGAGATGAAAACGGACACGTTGGTATAGGTGCTGGGAAAGCAATGGAAGTACCAGATGCTATAAAAAAAGCAGTTGAAGATGCTAAGAAAAATCTAATAGTAGTGCCAATGGTTGGGACTACAATTCCTCACGAAGTACGCGGACACTTTGGTGCTGGAAATATATTAATAATGCCTGCTGTAGAAGGTACAGGAGTAATAGCTGGGGGACCTGCTAGAGCCGTACTTGAGTTAGCTGGACTAAAAGACGTTAGAGCTAAATCTTTAGGATCTAACAATCCAAGAAATATGGTAAATGCTACAATAGAAGGACTTAATTCTCTAAAAACAGTTGAAGATATAGCTAAACTTAGAGGTAAAAAAGTTGAAGAACTTCTAGGGTAAGGAGGTAGTGTAAAATGGCTAAATTACAAATAAAATTAGTTAGAAGTGTTATAGGAACTACTCCTAACCAAAAAAAGAATGTTGAAGCGTTAGGATTAAGAAAAAGAGAACAAGTTATTGTAAAAGAAGACAATGCTCAAGTAAGAGGTATGATAAAAAAAGTAAGTCATTTATTAGAAGTAACTGAAATAGCTGAATAATTTTTAAAAAGTAGTGCAAGGAGGTGCAATCCATGAAGTTACATGAGTTAAAACCTGCTGAAGGTGCAGTGAGAGCTAAGAGAAGATTAGGTAGAGGTACTGCAACTGGACAAGGTAAAACTGCAGGACGTGGACAAAAAGGTCAATGGTCTCGTTCTGGTGGTGGAGTAAGAGTAGGGTTCGAAGGTGGACAAATGCCACTAGCTAGAAGACTTCCTAAGAGAGGTTTCAATAACATATTTAAGAAAGTTTACACAGAAGTTAATGTTGAAGTTTTAAACAGATTTGAAAATGGAACAGAAATAACTGCAGAATTATTAAAATCTACTAAAACTATAAGCAAAATAGGTAAAGATGGAATTAAAATCTTAGGTGAAGGTAATTTAGAAAAAGCTTTAACTGTTAAAGCTGCTAAATTTACAGCTTCAGCTCAAGAAAAAATAGAAAAAGCTGGTGGAAAAGCAGAGTTAGTATAATAACCTGCTAATCTCCTAGCCAGTACAGGCGGGGTGAATTAGCGTGCTGTCAAAATTAAAACAAGCTTGGAAGATTAAAGCAGTAAGAAAAAAAGTAATGTATACACTTATGATGATCGTGATATTCAGAATAGGTACTACAATACCAGTTCCAGGTATAGACACTAGTATTATACAAAAGATGGTAGGCGGCAATAGTCTACTTTCTCTGTATAATATGTTTACTGGTGGAGCATTTAGTAACTTTTCACTATTTGCTTTGGGTATAAGTCCATATATTACTGCATCAATCATAATACAGCTTCTAACAGTAGGTTTTGAAAGTTTAGCAGAACTTCAAAAATCTGGTGAAGAAGGAAAGAAAAAAATCAATAAGTACACTAAATATACAGCACTAGCTCTAGCAGTTGTACAAGCTTTGGGAATTACATTAGGAATTGTAAGAAGTGCTTTAATATCAAATAGTGTGTTTTTTATCACAACTGTTGTAATAACATTAGTTTCAGCAAGTATGTTAGTAATGTGGATTGGGGACAAAATTACCGAAAAAGGAATTGGTAATGGTAGTTCAGTAATAATATTTGCAGGTATTATATCAAGAATACCAACAGATGTTATTAAAATCGCACAACAAGTTAAATCTGGTCAAGTTGCACCTTGGGTAATAATACTTCTAATTGTAGTTATATTACTTACAGTTACAGGGGTTACATTTATACAAGAAGCGACTAGAAAGATACCTGTACAATATGCTAAAAGAGTTGTTGGAAGAAAAATGTATGGAGGACAAAGTTCTCATATACCAATGAAAGTTAACCAATCAGGAGTTATGCCTATAATTTTTGCTAGTTCACTTTTAGCTTTTCCACAAACAATAGCTATGTTTATGGGGGCAGATGCTCAAGCTTTTGTTCAAAAATACTTAAGTATGGCAACAGAACAAGGATTTTGGACATACAGATCAATTGAAATTCTACTTATAATTTTCTTCTCATATTTTTATACAACTGTATCATTCAATACAGAAGATATATCTAAAAATATGAAAAATAATGGTGGATTTATACCAGGTATTAGACCAGGTGAACCTACTATGGATTATTTAAATAGAATCTTAACAAGATTAACTTTAGCTGGAGCTACTTTCTTAGCAATAATTGCTATGGTACCAGCTCTTACAACACATTATATGAATGTCAATATGAGTCTAGCTGGAACTTCATTGCTAATCGTTGTTGGGGTTGCTTTGGAGCTTAAGAGACAGTTAGAGTCAAACTTAGTTATGAGAAGCTATCAAGGTTTCTTAAAATAAAATGGAGATGGATAATATGAGAATAATATTACTTGGACCTCCAGGTGCTGGTAAAGGTACTCAGGCGGCAGGAATAGTAGAAAAATACAATATACCTCATATATCAACAGGAGATATATTCAGAAAGAATATAAAAGAGGGAACAGAACTTGGAAAAAAAGCTAAAGAATACATGGACCAAGGTTTATTAGTACCAGATGAGTTAACTGTAGGTTTAGTTACTGATAGAATATCTCAAGAAGACTGTAAAAATGGATTTATGTTGGATGGATTTCCAAGAAATGTAGCACAAGGTGAGCATTTAGATGTATTCTTAAAAAATGCTGGTATAGTACTGGATAAAGTTGTCAATATTGAAGTTGATAAGAGCATATTAGTATCTAGAGCAGTTGGTAGAAGAATATGCAAGTCTTGTGGAGCTACTTATCATGTTGAGTTTAATCCTCCTAAAGTAAAAGGTGTATGTGATGTATGCCAAGGAGAATTGTATCAAAGAGCTGATGATAATGAAGAAACTGTATCTAAGAGAATACAAGTTTATCTAGATGAAACTAAGCCTTTAGTAGATTATTATAGCAAACAAGGTATAATAGCTGATATAAAAGGTGACCAAGCAATAGATAAAGTATTTGAAGATATTGTTGCAGCTTTAGGAAGTGGAAAATAAATGATTATCTTGAAATCAAAGAAAGAAATAGAACTTTTAAGAGAAGCAGGCAAAATTGTTGCTGATACTCATGAAGTTTTAAGAAAAGCTATTTCTCCGGGAATATCTACTTTAGAATTAGATAAAATAGCTGAAGAGAATATAAGAAAATACAATGCTGAACCTTCTTTTAAAGGATATGGAGGTTTTCCAGGAAGTATATGTGCTTCTATCAATAGAGAAGTTGTACATGGAATTCCAGGTGAGACTCTATTAAAGGAAGGAGACATTGTAAGCTTAGATATAGGAGCCTATTATAAAGGATATCATGGTGATTCTGCGAAAACTCATGGAGTAGGCATGATATCTGAAGAAGATAGGAAATTAATAGAAGTAACTAGAGAAAGCTTCTATGAAGGAATAAAATTTGCTAAATTAGGATATAGACTTTCGGATATCTCACACGCAGTACAAACACACGTTGAGAAACATGGTTTCTCAGTAGTTAGGGATTTGGTAGGACATGGAGTTGGAGCAAATCTTCATGAAGATCCACAGGTACCTAATTATGGACTCCCAGGAAAAGGACCAAGACTTAGAGAAGGAATGGTTGTTGCTATAGAGCCAATGGTTAATGCAGGTCGTTATCATGTAAAGACTCTATCAGATGGGTGGACGACTGTTACAATAGATGGAAAAAAATCAGCTCATTATGAGCATACGATAGCAATTACTGAACATGAACCTTTGATATTGACAAAGTTGTAAATTAAGAAGTAGGTGAAAAAAGTGCTATCAGATAATTTAAGTATAGGTCAAGTTGTTAAGGTTTCATTAGGTCGAGATCAAGGAAATTTATTTTTCGTAGTCAAGATAATTAATAATGAATATGTATTAATAGCTGATGGAAAGAAAAGAAAACTTGACAAACCTAAGTTAAAGAAAGTTAAGCACTTAAAAAAATATAATTTTATTAATGATGAAGTTAGAAAAAGAGTAGTATCTGGACAAGAGATTACAGATTCTTTTTTAAGAGCTGAACTTACTAAGTTAAATTAGATAATTTAACTTATTGAAATGGAGGGCTGGTTAGTTAATGGCCAAAAAAGATGTTATAGAATTAGAAGGTACAGTTTCAGAAGCTTTACCTAATGCTATGTTTAAAGTTAAACTAGAAAATGGACATGAGATATTATGCCACATTTCTGGAAAGCTAAGAATGAACTTCATAAGAATTCTTGAAGGTGATAAGGTGAATGTTGAACTTTCTCCATATGACCTTACAAGAGGAAGAATCACTTGGCGTAAGAAGTAGACTATCTTGATATTTAGTCTAAGGAGGGATTAATAATGAAAGTTAGACCATCAGTAAAACCAATATGTGAAAAATGCAAAGTAATAAAAAGAAAAGGAAAAGTAATGGTTATCTGTGAAAATCCAAAGCATAAGCAAAAACAAGGATAAGAAATTATTACTAGTATTTTGTTAAATTTTATAGTATAATACTATATTGTGATGTTAACAAAAGAACGTTAAAATCGTTGAACAATCTGACGTAGGATTGATATATGATATGAAGTTTTAAACACTAAAAACTATGTGTAGGAGGTGCGATCATGGCAAGAATAGCTGGGGTAGATTTACCTAGAGAAAAAAGAGCGGAGATAGGCTTAACTTATATATATGGTATAGGTAAAGCAACTGCTAACGAAATATTAGCTAAAGCTGAGATAAATCCAGATACAAGAATAAAAGATTTATCAGAAGATCAAGTTAATGAGTTAAGAAAAGTTATAGATGACGATTTCTTAGTTGAAGGTGACTTAAGAAGAGAAATTGCTTTAAACATAAAGAGATTAAGAGATATAAAATGTTATAGAGGAATTAGACATGGTAAAGGTCTTCCATTAAGAGGACAAAGAACTAAAACTAATGCTAGAACTAGAAAAGGTCCTAGAAAAACAGTATCTCGTAAAAAGAAAAAATAATTAAATAATAATTAGATGAAGGAGGGAAAAGGAAAATGGCTAAACCAAAAAAGAAAGTTACACGTGTTAGAAGAAGAGAACGTAAAAATATAGAACGTGGTCATGCTCATATACAGTCAACTTTCAACAATACAATAATAACTTTAACTGACGTTCATGGAAATGCTATATCTTGGGCAAGTTCAGGACAATTAGGATTCAAAGGGTCAAGAAAATCAACTCCATTTGCATCTCAAATGGCTGCTGAAACAGCTGCAAAAGCTGCGATGGAACACGGATTAAAAAGTGTTGAGGTATTCGTAAAGGGGCCAGGTTCAGGAAGAGAAGCTGCTATAAGAGCTTTACAAGCAACTGGACTAGAAGTAACTATGATAAAAGATGTTACTCCAATCCCACATAACGGATGTAGACCACCAAAGAGAAGAAGAGTGTAATTAATAAGAGTACAAATAGGAGGTGTAGATAAATGGCAAGATATACAGGTGCATCATGTAGACAATGCCGTAGAGAGGGAATGAAATTATTCCTTAAAGGTGATAGATGTTATACAGATAAATGTGCTATAGTTAAAAGAAACTATGCTCCAGGTCAACATGGCCAAGGGAGAAAGAAAGTTTCTAACTATGGATTACAATTAAGAGAAAAACAAAAAGTTAAAAGAATATATGGAGTTTTAGAAACTCAATTTAGAAACTTATACGAACGTGCTGAAAACATGCCTGGAAAATCAGGTGAGAATTTATTAAGTTTATTAGAGAGAAGATTAGACAATGTAGTTTACAGAATGGGACTAGCATCTTCTAGAAAAGAAGCTAGACAATTAGTAACTCATGGTCATTTCACTTTAAATGGAAATAAAGTAGATATAGCTTCATTAACAGTTAAAGTTGGAGATGTGATAGAAGTTAAAGAAAAATCAAGATCTTCTGCAAAATTCAAAAATTTAGTAGAAGTTAACTCAAGAATAGCTCCTAAATGGTTAGAAGCTAATGTAGAAGGAATGACAGCAAAAGTAGTTGGTGTTCCAACAAGAGAAGATATAGATCTTGAAATAGCAGAGCACTTAATCATAGAACTTTACTCTAAATAATAAGCACACTTTTAAAAATTATTTTAAAATTTTGTTTACCCTCAGTGGATTACTGAATTTTAAGGAGGGTTTTGTCCATGATAGAAATAGAAAAGCCAAAAGTAGATATAGTTGAGCTTAGCGAAGACTATAGATATGGTAAGTTTGTTATAGAACCTCTAGAAAGAGGATATGGAATAACTATAGGTAACGCACTAAGAAGAATATTATTATCATCTTTACCAGGTGTAGCAGTAAATGCTATAAAAATAGATGGAGTTCTTCATGAATTCTCTACAATACCTGGTGTTAAAGAAGATGTTACAGAGATAATATTAACTTTAAAAGAGCTTTCAGCAACTATAGATGGTGAAGGAAGTAGAACACTTAAAATAGAGGCTCAAGGACCATGCTCTATCACAGGTTCAGATATAATCTGTCCTCCAGATGTTGAAATATTAAGCAAAGACTTAGCAATAGCTACATTAGATGATAATGCCAAGTTTAATATGGAAATATTTGTAGATAAAGGTAGAGGTTATGTTTCTGCTGAAGAAAATAAAACAGAGAATGTTCCAATAGGTGTTTTACCTGTGGATTCAATATATACTCCTGTTGAGAAAGTTAGTTATCATGTAGAAAACACAAGAGTTGGTCAAAAAACAGATTATGATAAATTAGTACTAGAAGTTTGGACTAATGGTAGTATAAACCCTCAAGAAGGTATATCATTAGCTGCAAAAGTATTAGTTGAGCATTTAAATCTATTTATAGACTTAACTGAACATGTAAGTAGTGTTGAAATCATGGTAGAAAAAGAAGAAGATCAAAAAGAAAAAGTTCTTGAAATGACTATAGAAGAATTAGATTTATCAGTTAGATCATACAACTGTTTAAAGAGAGCGGGAATTAATACAGTTGAAGAATTAGCTAATAAGTCTGAAGACGATATGATGAAGGTTAGAAACCTAGGTAAAAAGTCATTAGAAGAAGTAATACAAAAACTAGAGGAACTTGGGCTAGGATTAAAACCAAGTGAAGAATAGCGAGCAAAGGAGGGATAAGAATGGCTAAGTACCGTAAATTAGGACGTGAAACAGCTCACAGAAACCTTATGTTAAGAAACTTAGTAACTTGTTTACTAAGAAGTGGAAGAATAGAAACTACAGTAACTAGAGCTAAAGAAACTCGTAGAATGGCTGAAAAGATGATAACTCTTGCTAAAAGAGGAGATCTTCATGCTAGAAGACAAGTTTTAGCTTATGTTATGGATGAAACAGTAGTTAATAACTTATTCACAGATTTAGCTCCAAAATATGCTGAGAGAAATGGTGGATACACTAGAATAATAAAAATAGGGCCAAGAAAAGGCGATGCTGCTGAAATGGCTTTTATAGAATTAGTATAGTAAGGAAAGGATTAGGCTTGATGGCTTAATCTTTTTTTTATTTTTTTGACTAAGGTGTGATATAATAATGTGTAAAATGATTTTTATAAGTTATTGCTTACTAAAAGGAGTATGAATTAATGGATAATATAATAAAAGTAAACAATATTTCATTTGAGTATATTACAGATGAAGCAAAACTTAAAGCAATAGATAATTTAAGCTTAGATGTTAAAAAGGGAGAATTTGTTGCGATAATAGGACATAATGGTTCTGGCAAGTCTACTTTATCTAAAAACTTAAATGCTATTCTTATGCCTACAGAAGGAAATATTCTCATTGATGGAATGGACACCAAAGAAGAAGAAAGATTATGGGATATAAGGCAAACAGCAGGTATGGTATTTCAAAACCCAGATAATCAAATTGTTGCCACAATAGTAGAAGAAGATGTAGCTTTTGGTCCTGAAAACTTAGGTATAGAGCCAAAAGAGATAAGACGAATTGTAGAAGAGTCTTTAAAAAGTGTAGGTATGTATGATTTGAGAGGTAGACAACCACATTTGTTATCAGGTGGCCAAAAACAGAGGGTTGCAATAGCAGGCATAATTGCCATGAGACCCAAGTGTATAATATTTGATGAAGCAACAGCGATGTTAGACCCATCTGGAAGAAAAGAAGTTATGAAAACAATAAAAAGGCTTAATAAAGAAGAAAATATAACTGTTTTACATATAACTCACTTTATGGAAGAAGCTGTGGAAGCTGATAGAGTTGTCGTTATGGAGAAAGGTAAGAAACTTTTAGAAGGGACTCCTAAAGAAGTATTTAGTAAAATAGAGATGTTAAAGGAAATCGGTTTAGATGTGCCTTGTATGACAGAGTTGTCTAGTTTATTAATAGAAGAAGGTATAAATATTAGTAGTGATATATTAACTGTGGATGAGATGGTGATGGAATTATGTCAATTATAGTAAAGAACTTAACACATATATATAATGAAGGGATGCCTTTTGCAAGTAAAGCACTTGATGATGTATCTTTTGAGATTAAAGATAGAGATTTTGTTGGACTTATAGGTCATACAGGTTCAGGAAAGTCTACACTGATACAACATCTAAATGGATTATTAAAACCTTCCTCAGGAGAGATTTTTATAAATGATTTTAACATAACAGATAAGAATTTAAACTTAACTGAGATAAGAAAAAGAGTAGGTGTTGTATTTCAATATCCAGAATATCAATTATTTGAAGAAACAATTGATAAGGATATAGCTTTTGGACCCGCTAATTTAGGTTTAGAAGAGGCTGAGATACATAATAGGGTAAAAGCATCGATGGAAGCTGTAGGACTTGACTATGAGGAATTTAAAGATAAATCTCCATTTGAATTATCAGGAGGTCAAAAGCGTAGAGTTGCAATAGCTGGAGTTATAGCAATGAACCCAGAAGTACTTATATTAGATGAACCAACTGCAGGTCTTGATCCTGGTGGAAGAGATGAAATTTTTAATTTAATAAAAAACTTACATGAAAAAAACAATATGACTATAATATTGTCATCACATAGTATGGATGATATGGCAAAGTTGGCACAAACGTTAATTGTTATGAATCATGGTAAAATAGAATTTATGGGTACTCCTAGAGATGTATTTAAATCAAATGCTATTAAATTAAAAGAAATTGGTTTAGATATTCCACAGGTTTTAGAACTTGCATTGAAATTAAGAGAACAAGGTTTTGACATTAGTGAAGATATATTGACTTTAGAAGAAGCAAAACAGGAAATATTAAGAGTTGTGAGAGGGCGAGGATTATGTTAAAAGATATAACTATAGGGCAATACTACCCAACAAGTTCTGCTATTCATAAATTAGATCCAAGGATAAAACTTGTAGCAACAATTGTATTTATGGTATCTATATTTGTAGTAAATAAATTTTGGCCTTATATGATAGTTTTATTATGTTTATTAGGTATGATAAAGTTAGCTAATATACCTGTTAAGTATATTGTTAAGGGTGTAAAACCTCTTAAGTGGATTATTTTATTTACATTTATTATAAATATATTTTTCTTACCAGGTGATGAGATATGGTCATTTGGATTTTTAACAATAACAAGTCAAGGCTTGAGACAAGCAATTTTTATGGCAATAAGACTTATATTTTTAGTAATTGGGACATCATTACTTACTTTAACAACTTCACCAATAGAATTGACAGATGGTATAGAGCGATTATTGAATCCCTTTAAGAAAATTGGTTTACCAGTTCATGAGCTTGCAATGATGATGACAATTGCTTTGCGCTTTATTCCTACATTATTAGACGAAACAGATAAAATAATGAAGGCTCAAATGTCTAGAGGTGCAGACTTTGAAAGTAAAAATCTTATAAATAGAGCTAAAAATCTAGTACCTCTTTTAGTTCCACTATTTGTTAGTGCATTTAGAAGAGCTGATGAATTGGCTATGGCCATGGAAGCTAGATGTTATAGAGGTGGACACAATAGAACAAAAATGAGGGAGTCTGTTATAGTAAAAGCAGATTATATAGCATGTGTGTTTCAAGTTATTTATTTAGGATTAATCATAGCTACTAGATTTATAGCGATTTAATAGAAGCATATAGGTGAGGTAAAATATGAGAAATATAAAGATTACAATCCAATATGATGGTAGAAATTATTGTGGATGGCAGAAGCAACCAGATTCTCTAGGGATACAAGGTACAATTGAAAAGGCTATATATGAGATAATGAATGAAGAAGTTAAACTTATAGGCTCAGGTAGAACTGATTCAGGGGTTCATGCTCTTGCACAAACTGCAAATTTTAAAATTAGTTCAAGTATAAGTATAGAAAGTGTACCAATGGCACTAAATGCTAAATTACCAAAAGACATATCAGTTATAGAAGCATGTGAAGTTAATGATGACTTTCATTCAAGATATAGTGCAAAAGGAAAAACATATAAATATTTAATATATAACAGTAAGTTTAGACACCCAATACTTAACAGCATATCATATCAAGTAAAGTATGAACTTGATTTTGAAAAAATGTGTATAGAATCAAAAAGTCTATTGGGTACACATGATTTTAAAGGTTTTATGAGTTCTGGTTCATCTGTAAAAGATACAATACGAACAATATATGATATAAATATAAAAAAAACAGATGATTTGATTACTTTAGAAATTAGTGGAGATGGGTTCTTATATAATATGGTGAGAATTATTGTTGGAACACTTGTTGATATAGGACGTGGTAGAATTAATGAATCATTTTTAGATATAATAGAATCTAAAAACAGATCAAGATGTGGACATACAGCTCCAGCACAAGGATTATTTCTTAAAAAAGTTCATTATTAACTTGACACACCAGGCTACATGTATTAAAATATATGAGAATGTGTTAATAAGTCCACTTGCCCCGGACTTGACATAAACGGTAAAAAATTTTTATGAAAAGTAGTTAAGGAGGGACAGTTATGAAAAGTTATATAGCTAAGCCAGCTGATGTACAAAGAAAATGGTACTTAGTTGATGCTGAAGGAAAAACATTAGGTCGTATAGCAACAGAAATTGCGACAGTATTGAGAGGTAAACATAAACCAACATTTACTCCTCACGTTGATGGTGGAGATTTTGTTGTTGTAGTAAATGCAGAAAAAGTAGTTTTAAGTGGAAAAAAATTAGATCAAAAATATTACAGATACCACACTGGTTATGTAGGTGGATTAAAAGAAATATCTTATAGAGATATGATGGATAAAAAACCAGAAGAAGTTATAGCACATGCTGTAAATGGTATGTTACCTAAAAACAAATTAAGAAGTAGAATGATGACTAGATTAAGAGTATTTGCAGGTGCTGAACACACTCATGCAGCTCAAAATCCAGAAGTTTTAAACTTTAAATAAGATTAATAGGTGAAAGGAGGAGTTTATAATGGCTAACGTTCAATATTATGGAACTGGAAGAAGAAAAAGTTCTGTTGCTAGAGTAAGACTAGTTGCAGGTGAAGGAAATATATTAGTAAATGGAAGAGCATTAGAAAATTATTTTAACTATGAAACATTAATAAGAGATGTTAAACAACCATTAGTTTTAACTGGTAATGAAAATAAATATGATGTTATAGTAAAAGTTGAAGGTGGAGGATTCACTGGACAAGCTGGAGCTATAAGACATGGTATATCTAGAGCTTTATTAAAAGCTGATTTAGATTTAAGACCTGCCTTAAAGAAAGAAGGTTTCTTAACTAGAGATGCTAGAATGAAGGAAAGAAAGAAATACGGATTAAAAGCAGCAAGAAGAGCTCCACAATTCTCAAAAAGATAATTATTTATTTTTTTGGAAAAGCAAAATCCTTTATTTTCTGTTATCCAGAAAATATGGAAGTATGTTGAAATGTTGGGTTTAAGTTAATGATTGATATACAATAAAATAATAAGATATCTTATTAGGATGTTTTTCTATTGAAAAACATCCTTTTTATTGTAATAAAAGATTATATGTTAAAGTTATTGAGATTATAGTTCTATTGAGAAATGGATAAAGAAATTTACAGTAAATATAATTAAAAATTTTACATTTTATAAGTAATAGAATTTAGGTTATTAAATAATATAATTCATAATGTAAATTGTCATAATTTATTATACCTGTTATACGATACTAATTAAAAATGGGAATTTAGAGTATATGTGAATATAGCATACTTATGTAATCATATATTAATATTAAAAAATAGAGATAGATAAATACTAAAGTGAAATTTAAATGTTTGTACTAATATTTGGAATATTATAGTGTTTTTATAAGTATACATATACAGGGTGATGTTGTGAGAAAGTACATAAAACATATAATTTTTAGTTTTGTTATGGTATGTCTAGTAATAGTATCAATATTTGAAGTGAAAAATATTTCTGAAGATGTTATTAAATATATGCCAATAACAAATAAAACAATAATTCTAGATGCTGGTCATGGAGGTATTGACCCAGGCGCATTAAACAAGGATAAGAGCACATCTGAGAAAGATATCAACTTAGCAATAACACTTAAGCTTAGAGAGCTTATAGAATCAAGTGGAGGTCTTGTAATATTAACTAGAGAAGATGACAGTAGCCTCTATAAAGAAGAAAATAATAAAACAACAAGACAAAAATATAATGAGAACTTGAAAAATAGAAAAGAAATAATCTCTAATTCCAATGCTAATATGTTTGTATCCATACATCTAAATGCATTCGAACAATCTAAATACTATGGAGCTCAGACATTTTATCCTAAAGATAAGCAAGATAGCAAGGAATTATCAAAGTGTATTCAAGAAGAACTTAAAAGAGTAGTAGATAAAACAAATAACAGAGAAGTTAAGCCACGAGATGACATATACCTTTTGAAAGAAAATAATATTCCATCAGTATTAATAGAATGTGGTTTTCTATCAAATGAAAAAGAATGTAAACTTTTGACAGATGAAACATATCAAGAAAAGATAGCATGGGCAATATACATAGGTATACAGAAATATCTAAGTTGAAATAATTATAAAAATAAGTCTAAATATGTAAATAGCTTGTATTGAGGTGTTTAAAAATGCACTAATATAAGCTATTTTTGTTTTGACAAAAAAATAATTAAAATAAAAGTTAAAAAAGCGTTGACTTGGAATAACATAGATGGTATTATATATGAGTGCCCAAAAGGAGCACAAAAATAAGACAAAAGAACTTTGAAAATTAAACAGTAGGTTAATTTATAAACAAGAAACAAACCATAAAGCCAGATATTTAGATAACAATAGTATCTGAGCCTGATAAACTTTTATTTGAGAGTTTGATCCTGGCTCAGGATGAACGCTGGCGGCGTGCCTAACACATGCAAGTTGAGCGATTTACTTCGGTAAAGAGCGGCGGACGGGTGAGTAACGCGTGGGTAACCTACCCTGTACACACGGATAACATACCGAAAGGTATGCTAATACGGGATAACATATTTGAGAGGCATCTCTTGAATATCAAAGGTGAGCCAGTACAGGATGGACCCGCGTCTGATTAGCTAGTTGGTAAGGTAACGGCTTACCAAGGCGACGATCAGTAGCCGACCTGAGAGGGTGATCGGCCACATTGGAACTGAGACACGGTCCAAACTCCTACGGGAGGCAGCAGTGGGGAATATTGCACAATGGGCGAAAGCCTGATGCAGCAACGCCGCGTGAGTGATGAAGGCCTTCGGGTCGTAAAACTCTGTCCTCAAGGAAGATAATGACGGTACTTGAGGAGGAAGCCCCGGCTAACTACGTGCCAGCAGCCGCGGTAATACGTAGGGGCTAGCGTTATCCGGATTTACTGGGCGTAAAGGGTGCGTAGGCGGTCTTTCAAGTCAGGAGTGAAAGGCTACGGCTCAACCGTAGTAAGCTCTTGAAACTGGGAGACTTGAGTGCAGGAGAGGAGAGTGGAATTCCTAGTGTAGCGGTGAAATGCGTAGATATTAGGAGGAACACCAGTTGCGAAGGCGGCTCTCTGGACTGTAACTGACGCTGAGGCACGAAAGCGTGGGGAGCAAACAGGATTAGATACCCTGGTAGTCCACGCTGTAAACGATGAGTACTAGGTGTCGGGGGTTACCCCTCGGTGCCGCAGCTAACGCATTAAGTACTCCGCCTGGGAAGTACGCTCGCAAGAGTGAAACTCAAAGGAATTGACGGGGACCCGCACAAGTAGCGGAGCATGTGGTTTAATTCGAAGCAACGCGAAGAACCTTACCTAAGCTTGACATCCCAATGACATCTCCTTAATCGGAGAGTTCCCTTCGGGGACATTGGTGACAGGTGGTGCATGGTTGTCGTCAGCTCGTGTCGTGAGATGTTGGGTTAAGTCCCGCAACGAGCGCAACCCTTGTCTTTAGTTGCCATCATTAAGTTGGGCACTCTAGAGAGACTGCCAGGGATAACCTGGAGGAAGGTGGGGATGACGTCAAATCATCATGCCCCTTATGCTTAGGGCTACACACGTGCTACAATGGGTAGTACAGAGGGTTGCCAAGCCGTAAGGTGGAGCTAATCCCTTAAAGCTACTCTCAGTTCGGATTGTAGGCTGAAACTCGCCTACATGAAGCTGGAGTTACTAGTAATCGCAGATCAGAATGCTGCGGTGAATGCGTTCCCGGGTCTTGTACACACCGCCCGTCACACCACGGGAGTTGGAGACGCCCGAAGCCGATTATCTAACCTTTTGGAAGAAGTCGTCGAAGGTGGAATCAATAACTGGGGTGAAGTCGTAACAAGGTAGCCGTATCGGAAGGTGCGGCTGGATCACCTCCTTTCTAAGGAGAATTGCCTACTGTTTAATTTTGAAAGTTCTTTATGAACTTCATATTTGGGGGTGTAGCTCAGTTGGGAGAGCACTTGCCTTGCAAGCAAGGGGTCAGGAGTTCGACTCTCCTCATCTCCACCATTAAGAGTATATTACTTAAATCTTTGATTTATCTAGTAGCCTCTTACATGCACTTTTAGCTTATCTTTAGACAAGCTATGTGCGTTAGCACTTTAAGCAACAGAATAAACTGAACACATGTGAAGTTTGTTTGTTGGCGACGTGCGTTAGCACTTTGAAAACTGCATATATATATTTAGTGATATGACATCTAATTTGTAATATATAAAGCTGATAACTTTTAAAAATTATCGAAGTTGATAGCTTCTAATCTATCAAACCTTTTAACTGGTCAAGTTATTAAGGGTGCAGGGCGGATGCCTTGGCACTAGGAGCCGATGAAGGACGTGATAAGCTGCGATAAGCTTCGGGGAGTTGCACGTAAACTTTGATCCGAAGATTTCCGAATGAGGAAACTCACTTAGAGTAATGTCTAAGTATCATTAAGTGAATACATAGCTTAATGAGGGGAACTCAGGGAACTGAAACATCTAAGTACCTGAAGGAAGAGAAAGAAATTCGATTCCGTAAGTAGCGGCGAGCGAACGCGGAATAGCCCAAACCAATAAAGTTTTCTTTATTGGGGTTGCGGACATATCTTAAACGAAGAGGTATCGTAATTGAAGAGGTTTGGAAAGACCCACCACAGAAGGTAATAGTCCTGTATGTCAAACGAGAAAACTTCAGATATGATCCAGAGTACCACGGGACACGTGAAACCCTGTGGGAAGCAGGAGGGACCACCCTCCAAGGCTAAATACTACCTAGTGACCGATAGCGTATAGTACCGTGAGGGAAAGGTGAAAAGAACCCCGGGAGGGGAGTGAAATAGAACCTGAAACCCTGCACTTACAAGCTGTGGAAGCACATTTCTTGTGTGACCGCGTACTTTTGTAGAACGGGCCAACGAGTTACGTTAAGTAGCAAGGTTAAGCACTTAAGGTGTGGAGCCGTAGCGAAAGCGAGTTTTAACTGAGCGTTCAGTTACTTGACGTAGACCCGAAACCGGGCGACCTACCCATGAGCAGGATGAAGCGAAAGTAAAATTTCGTGGAGGTCCGAACCCACGAGCGTTGAAAAGCTCGGGGATGACTTGTGGGTAGCGGTGAAATTCCAATCGAGCCCGGAGATAGCTGGTTCTCCCCGAAATAGCTTTAGGGCTAGCCTCAAGGTGAGAGATACGGAGGTAGAGCACTGAATGTCCTAGGGGTATTGCACCTACCGAAGACTATCAAACTCCGAATGCCGTCATCTTATACTTGGGAGTCAGACTGTGGGTGATAAGATTCATAGTCGAAAGGGCAACAGCCCAGATCGTCAGCTAAGGTCCCTAAATGTAAGTTAAGTGGTAAAGGATGTGGGATTGCACAGACAACCAGGATGTTGGCTTAGAAGCAGCCACTCATTCAAAGAGTGCGTAATAGCTCACTGGTCGAGTGATCCTGCGCCGAAGATTTCCGGGGCTAAAACTTACTACCGAAGCTACGGCATCAGTAATGATGGGTAGGGAGCTTCCCATACGGGTTGAAGCATGACCGTAAGGACATGTGGACAGTATGGGAGTGAGAATGTTGGCATGAGTAGCGAGATGTGGGTGAGAATCCCACAGGCCGTAAACCCAAGGTTTCCAGGGAAGGTTCGTCCGCCCTGGGTTAGTCGGGACCTAAGCTGAGGCCGAAAGGCGTAGGTGATGGACAACAGGTTGATATTCCTGTACTACCGATAACCGTTTGAGAGATGGGATGACACAGTAGGATAAGCTAAGCACACTGTTGGTTATGTGTGTCCAAGCATTGAGGCAGTCAGAGTAGGTAAATCCGCTTTGATAATGCTGGGATGTGATGGGGAGCGAAATTTAGTAGCGAAGTAGCTGATTTCACACTGTCAAGAAAAGTCTCTATCGAGGTTAAAGGTACCCGTACCGCAAACCGACACAGGTGGGTGAGGAGAGTATCCTAAGGCCCGCGAGAGAACTGTTGTTAAGGAACTCGGCAAAATGACCCCGTAACTTAGGGATAAGGGGTGCCACCATACGGTGGCCGCAGAGAATAGGCCCAAGCGACTGTTTACCAAAAACATAGGTTTCTGCTAAGTCGCAAGACGATGTATAGGAGCTGACGCCTGCCCGGTGCTGGAAGGTTAAGGGGATCTGTTAGAGCAATCGAAGCAGTGAACTTAAGCCCCAGTAAACGGCGGCCGTAACTATAACGGTCCTAAGGTAGCGAAATTCCTTGTCGGGTAAGTTCCGACCCGCACGAAAGGCGTAACGATTTGGGCACTGTCTCAACAACAGACTCGGTGAAATTGTAATTCCGGTGAAGATGCCGGATACCTGCGACAGGACGGAAAGACCCCATGGAGCTTTACTGTAGCTTGACATTGGGTCTTGGTACTACATGTACAGGATAGGTGGGAGGCTTTGAAACCAGGACGCCAGTTTTGGCGGAGCCATCCTTGGGATACCACCCTTGTAGTACTGGGACTCTAACCATAGGCCATGAATCTGGTCTTGGGACACTGTCAGGTGGGCAGTTTGACTGGGGCGGTCGCCTCCCAAAAGGTAACGGAGGCGCTCAAAGGTTCTCTCAGTACGGTCGGAAATCGTACGTAGAGTGTAAAGGCAAAAGAGAGCTTGATTGCAAGACATACAGGTCGAGCAAGGATGAAAATCGGACTTAGTGATCCGGTGGTTCTGCGTGGAAGGGCCATCGCTCAACGGATAAAAGCTACCCTGGGGATAACAGGCTTATCTCCCCAAGAGTCCACATCGACGGGGAGGTTTGGCACCTCGATGTCGGCTCATCACATCCTGGGGCTGTAGTAGGTCCCAAGGGTTGGGCTGTTCGCCCATTAAAGTGGTACGCGAGCTGGGTTCAGAACGTCGTGAGACAGTTCGGTCCCTATCCGTCGCAGGCGTAGGAAATTTGAGGAGACCTGTCCTTAGTACGAGAGGACCGGGATGGACGTACCTCTGGTGTACCAGTTGTTCTGCCAAGGGCATGGCTGGGTAGCTATGTACGGAATGGATAAGCGCTGAAAGCATCTAAGCGCGAAGCCAACTTCAAGATAAGATTTCCCACCGCAAGGGTAAGACCCCAGAAAGACTATCTGGTTGATAGGTCGAAGGTGTAAGTGCAGCAATGTATTTAGCTTATCGATACTAATAGGTCGAGGACTTGACCAATATTATTTGATGTTCATTGACTAAAATATATATGTAGTTTTTAGAGTGTTAACTCTGAAAAAAAGTATGAAAAAAGTATTGACAAAAATAACAAAAAATGTTAATATTATACTTGTCCTAGCAACAAAAAAGAAATGTGGTTATAATAGCAGAGAAGATACACCTGTTCCCATTCCGAACACAGAAGTTAAGTTCTCTAGCGCTGATGGTACTTGGTGGGAAACTGCCTGGGAGAGTAGGACATAGCCACGTTAGATGTTCCAAGGTAGCTCAACGGTGGAGCAACCGGCTGTTAACCGGTAGGCTGTGGGTTCGAGCCCCACCCTTGGAGCCAATAAATGGCTCGTTGGTCAAGAGGTTAAGACACCGCCCTTTCACGGCGGTAACAGGGGTTCAATTCCCCTACGAGTCACCATTTGTGGGATCATAGCTCAGCTGGGAGAGCACCTGCCTTACAAGCAGGGGGTCGCAGGTTCGAGCCCTGCTGGTCCCACCATTTGCGGCCTGGTAGTTCAGTTGGTTAGAATGCCAGCCTGTCACGCTGGAGGTCGAGGGTTCGAACCCCTTCCAGGTCGCCAAAATAAAATATGAAAAATGCTGGTGTGGCTCAACGGTAGAGCAGCTGACTTGTAATCAGCAGGTTGTAGGTTCGATTCCTATCACCAGCTCCATGTAAAATTAATACGGAGGATTTCCCGAGCGGCCAAAGGGGGCAGACTGTAAATCTGTTGTCATCGACTTCGGTGGTTCGAATCCACCATCCTCCACCAATTAAATTAAATATGCGGGTGTAGCTCAATGGTAGAGTTCTGGCCTTCCAAGCCAGCTGTGAGGGTTCGATCCCCTTCACCCGCTCCAAAAAGCGTGGGTGCATAGCTCAGCTGGATAGAGCAACGCCCTTCTAAGGCGTGTGTCCGGGGTTCGAATCCCTGTGCGCTCACCACATATATATTGGGGATTAGCCAAGTCGGTAAGGCACATGACTTTGACTCATGTATGCGTAGGTTCGAGTCCTGCATCCCCAGCCAAATAAAAACATGGTCTATTAGCTCAGTCGGTAGAGCACCTGACTTTTAATCAGGGTGTCCCGCGTTCGAGTCGCGGATAGATCACCAATGGAGAGGTGTCCGAGTGGTTTAAGGAGCTGGTCTTGAAAACCAGTGACTTCGAAAGGGGCCGTGGGTTCGAATCCCACCCTCTCCGCCAAACTAAATAATAGGACTAAATTTGGAGAAGTACTCAAGTGGCTCAAGAGGATCCCCTGCTAAGGGATTAGGCTGGGTAACCGGTGCGAGGGTTCGAATCCCTCCTTCTCCGCCATTTAAAAAAACGAGGTGTAGCGCAGTTTGGTAGCGCACATGGTTTGGGACCATGGGGCCGGGGGTTCGAGTCCCTTCACCTCGACCAACCAGGACCTTTAGCTCAGTTGGTTAGAGCGCCCGGCTCATAACCGGTAGGTCTGGGGTTCGAGTCCCTGAAGGTCC
>CP067345.1:0-20000 GCA_020641055.1 Clostridioides sp. ES-S-0010-02 | reverse complement strand
TAGCTTCTAATCTATCAAACCTTTTAACTGGTCAAGTTATTAAGGGTGCAGGGCGGATGCCTTGGCACTAGGAGCCGATGAAGGACGCGATAAGCTGCGATAAGCTTCGGGGAGTTGCACGTAAACTTTGATCCGAAGATTTCCGAATGAGGAAACTCACTTAGAGTAATGTCTAAGTATCATTAAGTGAATACATAGCTTAATGAGGGGAACTCAGGGAACTGAAACATCTAAGTACCTGAAGGAAGAGAAAGAAATTCGATTCCGTAAGTAGCGGCGAGCGAACGCGGAATAGCCCAAACCAATAAAGTTTTCTTTATTGGGGTTGCGGACATATCTTAAACGAAGAGGTATCGTAATTGAAGAGGTTTGGAAAGACCCACCACAGAAGGTAATAGTCCTGTATGTCAAACGAGAAAACTTCAGATATGATCCAGAGTACCACGGGACACGTGAAACCCTGTGGGAAGCAGGAGGGACCACCCTCCAAGGCTAAATACTACCTAGTGACCGATAGCGTATAGTACCGTGAGGGAAAGGTGAAAAGAACCCCGGGAGGGGAGTGAAATAGAACCTGAAACCCTGCACTTACAAGCTGTGGAAGTACATTTCTTGTGTGACCGCGTACTTTTTGTAGAACGGGCCAACGAGTTACGTTAAGTAGCAAGGTTAAGCACTTAAGGTGTGGAGCCGTAGCGAAAGCGAGTTTTAACTGAGCGTTCAGTTACTTGACGTAGACCCGAAACCGGGCGACCTACCCATGAGCAGGATGAAGCGAAAGTAAAATTTCGTGGAGGTCCGAACCCACGAGCGTTGAAAAGCTCGGGGATGACTTGTGGGTAGCGGTGAAATTCCAATCGAGCCCGGAGATAGCTGGTTCTCCCCGAAATAGCTTTAGGGCTAGCCTCAAGGTGAGAGATACGGAGGTAGAGCACTGAATGTCCTAGGGGGTATTGCACCTACCGAAGACTATCAAACTCCGAATGCCGTCATCTTATACTTGGGAGTCAGACTGTGGGTGATAAGATTCATAGTCGAAAGGGCAACAGCCCAGATCGTCAGCTAAGGTCCCTAAATGTAAGTTAAGTGGTAAAGGATGTGGGATTGCACAGACAACCAGGATGTTGGCTTAGAAGCAGCCACTCATTCAAAGAGTGCGTAATAGCTCACTGGTCGAGTGATCCTGCGCCGAAGATTTCCGGGGCTAAAACTTACTACCGAAGCTACGGCATCAGTAATGATGGGTAGGGGAGCTTCCCATACGGGTTGAAGCATGACCGTAAGGACATGTGGACAGTATGGGAGTGAGAATGTTGGCATGAGTAGCGAGATGTGGGTGAGAATCCCACAGGCCGTAAACCCAAGGTTTCCAGGGGAAGGTTCGTCCGCCCTGGGTTAGTCGGGACCTAAGCTGAGGCCGAAAGGCGTAGGTGATGGACAACAGGTTGATATTCCTGTACTACCGATAACCGTTTGAGAGATGGGATGACACAGTAGGATAAGCTAAGCACACTGTTGGTTATGTGTGCCCAAGCATTGAGGCAGTCAGAGTAGGTAAATCCGCTTTGATAATGCTGGGATGTGATGGGGAGCGAAATTTAGTAGCGAAGTAGCTGATTTCACACTGTCAAGAAAAGTCTCTATCGAGGTTAAAGGTACCCGTACCGCAAACCGACACAGGTGGGTGAGGAGAGTATCCTAAGGCCCGCGAGAGAACTGTTGTTAAGGAACTCGGCAAAATGACCCCGTAACTTAGGGATAAGGGGTGCCACCATACGGTGGCCGCAGAGAATAGGCCCAAGCGACTGTTTACCAAAAACATAGGTTTCTGCTAAGTCGCAAGACGATGTATAGGAGCTGACGCCTGCCCGGTGCTGGAAGGTTAAGGGGATCTGTTAGAGTAATCGAAGCAGTGAACTTAAGCCCCAGTAAACGGCGGCCGTAACTATAACGGTCCTAAGGTAGCGAAATTCCTTGTCGGGTAAGTTCCGACCCGCACGAAAGGCGTAACGATTTGGGCACTGTCTCAACAACAGACTCGGTGAAATTGTAATTCCGGTGAAGATGCCGGATACCTGCGACAGGACGGAAAGACCCCATGGAGCTTTACTGTAGCTTGACATTGGGTCTTGGTACTACATGTACAGGATAGGTGGGAGGCTTTGAAACCAGGACGCCAGTTTTGGCGGAGCCATCCTTGGGATACCACCCTTGTAGTACTGGGACTCTAACCATAGGCCATGAATCTGGTCTTGGGACACTGTCAGGTGGGCAGTTTGACTGGGGCGGTCGCCTCCCAAAAGGTAACGGAGGCGCTCAAAGGTTCTCTCAGTACGGTCGGAAATCGTACGTAGAGTGTAAAGGCAAAAGAGAGCTTGATTGCAAGACATACAGGTCGAGCAAGGATGAAAATCGGACTTAGTGATCCGGTGGTTCTGTGTGGAAGGGCCATCGCTCAACGGATAAAAGCTACCCTGGGGATAACAGGCTTATCTCCCCAAGAGTCCACATCGACGGGGAGGTTTGGCACCTCGATGTCGGCTCATCACATCCTGGGGCTGTAGTAGGTCCCAAGGGTTGGGCTGTTCGCCCATTAAAGTGGTACGCGAGCTGGGTTCAGAACGTCGTGAGACAGTTCGGTCCCTATCCGTCGCAGGCGTAGGAAATTTGAGGAGACCTGTCCTTAGTACGAGAGGACCGGGATGGACGTACCTCTGGTGTACCAGTTGTTCTGCCAAGGGCATGGCTGGGTAGCTATGTACGGAATGGATAAGCGCTGAAAGCATCTAAGCGCGAAGCCAACTTCAAGATAAGATTTCCCACCGCAAGGGTAAGACCCCAGAAAGACTATCTGGTTGATAGGTCGAAGGTGTAAGTGCAGCAATGTATTTAGCTTATCGATACTAATAGGTCGAGGACTTGACCAATATTATTTGATGTTCATTGATTAAAATATATATGTAGTTTTTAGAGTGTTAACTCTAAAGAATCTAGTTTACTAGTTTCAATAACTTAATAGTAATATTAAGCATAAAGATTATGTGGTTACAATAGCAGAGAGGATACACCTGTTCCCATTCCGAACACAGAAGTTAAGCTCTCTAGCGCTGATGGTACTTGGTGGGAAACTGCCTGGGAGAGTAGGACGTAGCCACGTAATTTTTTTATTTGTTATATTGAGTTAAAATTTAAAATAAAATTCTAGCTTAATATAACAAATAAAATAAAAACCTATTGGTATGAAAATCAATAGGTTTTTATTTTATTTAAGTTTTTAATTACGATGTTAAATATATTATATAGATACACAATCTATTAATTTATCATCTAATATCTTATATTTAAAAATTGTTTGATTAAAATTATTATGCCATTATCTTAGATACAAATTCTTTTAATTTATCTAATCCAGCCAAGAAAGTATTCTCATTACAAGCATAAGATATACGAATATATTTATCCATACCAAATGCTATGCCAGGAACAACTGCTACATTGTATTCTTCTAAAAACTGATTACAAAATTCTATAGAAAAACTATCTTTATATTTAAAGTTTTCAGCTATCTTAGAAAGGTCTATAAAAGCATAAAACGCACCATCTGGATTTACGTAATCTACATTTTCGATAGAATCTAATTTAGATGTGATTAAATCTCTTCTAGATTTATATGTTTCCACCATATCATCTATATCAGTTGAACAATCTTTTAAGGCTCCATATGCTATGTATTGTGATGTTAAGCTTGGATGTGATATAAGATGTCCTTGTATGGAACTCATTGCTTTAGCTATGGTTTTATTAGAAGCAGTATAGCCTAATCTTAATCCAGTCATAGCAGCTGATTTAGAAAAACCATTTATAGTTATAGTTATATCTTTTGCTTCTTCGTTTAATGAAGCAACTGATGTGAAATTTCCAGTGTAACATATTTTTTCATATATTTCATCTGCCAAAATATATATTTTGTTCTGTATACACACTTTTACGATTTCAATTAGCTCATCTCTTGTATAGACACTACCAGTAGGATTTGAAGGATTATTTATTACAAGAATCTTTGTTTTGCTTGTTATAGATTTTTCAAGTTCTTCTTTTGTTAATTTGAATCCATTTTCTTTTCTGGTATCAATAAAAATTGGAACAGCATTAACTAATTTAACCATTTCAGGGTAACTAACCCAATATGGTTTTGGCAATAACACTTCATCTCCCTCATCTGTTAACGCTAGTAAAGTGTTTGTTATAGAATTTTTAGCTCCACTTGATATAACTATTTCATCTATTGAATATTTACAGTTATTTTCTTCAATAAGTTTTTTACAGATTTCTTCTCTAAGTATTTTCAATCCAGGAACTAAATCATATTTAGTACAATCTTTATTTAAAGAGTCAATTCCGTAAGATTTTGCAACATTAGGTACATTAAAATCAGGTTCTCCTATACTAAGGTTGATTACTTTAATTCCGTCACTTTCCATTTCTTTAACTTTTGAACTAATACCTATTGTATAGGATGGAGTTATAAAGTTTAGTCTTTTTGATAACATAAAATGCCCCCTTTTAAATTATTATTTATATTATACGACAAATTTGAAAAATGTACATAAGGAAATTTGTAGATATATACATTAATACATATGAAAATGAGTATTTTTTGCCTAAAATTAGTGTAAAAAAAAGAGAAAAAAGTTTTGACTTCCAAAGTTGTTACAAACGCTGATGTTCAAAATATCTACATAGTATTTGCAATGATTTGCGTTAGTTTGACTATTATGTACAAATTTGGTAATCTTAATATAGTAATTATTAAGATAATCCCTTTAACTTAGTTGAAGGGGATTTTTTTAGACTTAATATACTACATATAGTGGTATGTAGATTAATAAAATACAATATATAGTAATAGGGGGTTTTTTTAATTGGTTGAGTTTGTAAAAAAGAGAGATGGAAGAGTGATTCCATTTAATGAAGATAGAATAACAAGGGCTATATTTTTAGCAGCAACAAATGTTGCAGAAAGAGAAGGTATTGTACCTGATTATAAGTTATCTGAGCAACTAACTCAGGAAGTAATAAAGTTGATAAATCATAAATATTCTGAATCAGTTCCAAGTGTTGAAGACATACAAAATTCTGTAGTTAAGGTTCTTATAGAAACAGGTCATGCAAAAACTAGTGAAGAGTACATAGTATATAGAACTGAAAGAAGTAGAATAAGAAATTCAAAAACACGATTAATGAAGGCAATAGAAGAAATTACCTTTGAGGATGCAGAAGATGCTGATATAAAAAGAGAAAATGCAAATATCAATGGTAATACAGCTATGGGAACAATGTTACAATATGGAAGTACTGTATCCAAAGAATTTTGCAAGACTCATATATTAAAGCCAGAACATTCTTTCGCACATGATAATGGAGATATACATATACATGACATGGACTTTTTAAATATGGGGACATTAACTTGTTGCCAGATAGATGTTAAAAAACTATTTGAGGATGGTTTTTCAACTGGTCATGGTTTCTTAAGAGAACCACAAGATATAATGAGTTATGGAGCTCTAGCCGCAATTGCGATACAAAGTAATCAAAATGATCAACATGGAGGTCAAAGCATACCATTTTTCGATTATGGTTTGTCTGAAGGTGTGTATAAGACATTTAAAAAATTCTACATAGGAAACTTAGCTAAAGCATTAAAATTATTTAAAGGAATTGAAAATAATGAAGCAATAAAGGACATAGTATATAGAACAGAGAAAGAAACAAATAAAAAAGTTGGTCTTAAAAAAGATGAATTGTATTTAAACTCTGAAAAAGAAAAACTAAAAGAAATGTTTAATATTGATGAAGAACTTATAAAGAACATGCAAAACTTTGCATTTGAAGAGTCATATAAAGAAACTGATAAAAAAACATATCAATCTATGGAAGCATTTATACATAACTTAAATACAATGCATTCTAGAGCAGGTGCACAAGTACCATTTTCAAGTGTAAATTTTGGAACAGATATTTCAGAAGAAGGAAGAATGGTAACTAAGAATCTATTATTATCACAAGAAAGAGGTTTAGGTAATGGAGAGACCCCAATTTTCCCAATATTGATATTTAAAGTTAAAGAAGGTGTAAATTTAAATCCTGAAGATCCTAATTATGATTTATTTAAGTTATCATGCAGGGTATCAGCTAAAAGATTATTTCCTAACTTTAGCTTTTTAGATGCTCCTTTTAATGCTAAATATTATAAAGCAGGAGATCCAGATACAGAAGCTACATATATGGGTTGTAGAACAAGAGTACTTAGTAATGTATGTGGGCCAGAAACAGTTAGTGGCAGAGGAAATATATCTTTTACTACTGTCAATCTTCCAAGATTAGGTATAAAGCATGGAATTATAAAAAATGAGAAAACTAATTTAGATGAATTTTTTAAAGAACTAGATGAGAAAATAGACTTAATTATAGAACAATTATTAGAGCGTCTTGAAGTTCAAGGAAATAAAAAAATGAAAAACTTTCCGTTTTTAATGGGGCAAGGCGTATGGAAAGATTCTGATGATTTGGGCCCAGAAGATACATTAAAAGAAGTAATAAAGCAAGGAACATTGACTATTGGGTTTATAGGTTTAGCAGAATGCCTTATTGCTCTTACAGGTAAACATCATGGAGAAAGCAAGGAAGCTCAAGAATTAGGACTAAAAATAGTGTCATATATGAGACATAAAATGGATGAAGCTACAGACAAATATAAATTAAATTTCTCTTTAATGGGTACTCCAGCAGAAGGTCTTTCAGGAAGATTTACTAAAATAGATAAGAAAGTATATGGAGAAATTAAAGGTATTACAGATAAAGAGTATTATACTAATTCATTCCATGTTCCAGTTTATTATAATATAAGTGCATATGACAAAATTGAGATAGAAGCTCCATATCATGAATTTACTAATGCAGGTCATATAACATATGTAGAACTAGATGGAGATCCATCTGATAACTTAGAAGCTTTTGAAACTATCATAAAAGCAATGAAAGATTTGGGCATAGGATACGGAAGTATAAATCATCCTGTAGATAGAGATCCTATATGTGGTTTCTCGGGAGTAATAGCAAGTAATATATGTCCTGTATGTGGAAGAAATGAAGACGAAAGTGATATTAAATTTGAAAGAATCAGACGAATAACAGGATATTTAGTTGGTACAGTTGATAGATTTAATAATGCCAAAAAAGCGGAAGTTAAAGATAGGGTAAAACATAGATAGTTTTATTTGGAGGAATAAGTTATGAAGATAAGAATGTCATCTACTATAAGTCATGACAGTATAGTTGATGGACCAGGGTTAAGAATGGTAATATGGACTCAAGGATGTGTTCATAATTGTAAAGGATGTCATAATCCTCAAACACATAATTTATGTGGTGGATTTTATATGGATACAAAAGAAATTATAAATAAGATAAAGTCACTAAAATTACAAAAAGGTATTACACTATCAGGTGGAGAGCCATTTTTACAGCCAGAACCATTAGAAGAAATAGCAAAAGAAGCCAAAAAGACTGGCTTAGATGTATGGTCCTATACAGGATTTACATTTGAACAACTACTAGATAAAAAAAATAGTGCATATTTTAAAAACTTGAACCTATTAAAGCAGATTGATGTTTTAGTAGATGGAAGATTTGTAGATGAAAAAAAAGATATAAGTCTAAAATTTAGAGGTTCATCAAATCAAAGAATAATTGATGTTCAGAAGAGCTTAAAGTATAAAAAAGTATTTTTAATTGAGCAGTATATGAAGGATGATTTATCTATAGCAGAATAGAACATAAATAGACGAAAGTAAATGTAAAAACATATTTACTTTCGTCTATTTTTATGTAAAAAGTTTTTCTTTAATTATGTATTATATAAAATGTATTTATATTAGACTGACTATTGTAGCTTTTATAGCTTTAGTTTTATAATATATTAGTTTGTTTTGATTTATATTCTTTTAAAAGAAAGTTTTACAAATTGTTTAATTGATACTCGGCTATGAAACTAAAGTATTTAATTTGATTATGAAAGTTTTTAGTTAATATATAAATTTACAAAGTAAAGTAGTAAGGGGTTGATAAATACTTTAATAAAATTATATGCTCATGTACTATTATCACTACTAATATCATTATTAATGCTTTTGAGAGGAAATAATGCTGCTATTAAAGTAAGCATTTTCAACCAAGGTTTTCAAGTTGTAAACATATTGTATCATATAGATAAATGGACTAATGAGAAGTGATTATACATATGGATTTATCTTTATTCAAAAAATAATAAATTATGTAATATGTGGATAAATATGTTTATAATGTGGATAATATTTAATGTAATAAGTTAAAACAATATGAATCAGTTGTTTATAATGTGGATAATATTATAATAGAGAGGTAAAGTGATAATTTAAAAATAAAAAAAGTAAAAAAAGTTGTTGACTCTAAAAGAAAAAGTTGGTATAGTAATACTTGTCCTCAAGAAAAGGACATAAACATAAAGAACTTTGAAAATTAAACAGTAGGTTAATTTATAAAACAAGAAACAAACCATAAAGCCAGATATTTAGATAACAATAGTATCTGAGCCTGATAAACTTTTATTTGAGAGTTTGATCCTGGCTCAGGATGAACGCTGGCGGCGTGCCTAACACATGCAAGTTGAGCGATTTACTTCGGTAAAGAGCGGCGGACGGGTGAGTAACGCGTGGGTAACCTACCCTGTACACACGGATAACATACCGAAAGGTATGCTAATACGGGATAACATATTTGAGAGGCATCTCTTGAATATCAAAGGTGAGCCAGTACAGGATGGACCCGCGTCTGATTAGCTAGTTGGTAAGGTAACGGCTTACCAAGGCGACGATCAGTAGCCGACCTGAGAGGGTGATCGGCCACATTGGAACTGAGACACGGTCCAAACTCCTACGGGAGGCAGCAGTGGGGAATATTGCACAATGGGCGAAAGCCTGATGCAGCAACGCCGCGTGAGTGATGAAGGCCTTCGGGTCGTAAAACTCTGTCCTCAAGGAAGATAATGACGGTACTTGAGGAGGAAGCCCCGGCTAACTACGTGCCAGCAGCCGCGGTAATACGTAGGGGCTAGCGTTATCCGGATTTACTGGGCGTAAAGGGTGCGTAGGCGGTCTTTCAAGTCAGGAGTGAAAGGCTACGGCTCAACCGTAGTAAGCTCTTGAAACTGGGAGACTTGAGTGCAGGAGAGGAGAGTGGAATTCCTAGTGTAGCGGTGAAATGCGTAGATATTAGGAGGAACACCAGTTGCGAAGGCGGCTCTCTGGACTGTAACTGACGCTGAGGCACGAAAGCGTGGGGAGCAAACAGGATTAGATACCCTGGTAGTCCACGCTGTAAACGATGAGTACTAGGTGTCGGGGTTACCCCCTCGGTGCCGCAGCTAACGCATTAAGTACTCCGCCTGGGAAGTACGCTCGCAAGAGTGAAACTCAAAGGAATTGACGGGGACCCGCACAAGTAGCGGAGCATGTGGTTTAATTCGAAGCAACGCGAAGAACCTTACCTAAGCTTGACATCCCAATGACATCTCCTTAATCGGAGAGTTCCCTTCGGGGACATTGGTGACAGGTGGTGCATGGTTGTCGTCAGCTCGTGTCGTGAGATGTTGGGTTAAGTCCCGCAACGAGCGCAACCCTTGTCTTTAGTTGCCATCATTAAGTTGGGCACTCTAGAGAGACTGCCAGGGATAACCTGGAGGAAGGTGGGGATGACGTCAAATCATCATGCCCCTTATGCTTAGGGCTACACACGTGCTACAATGGGTAGTACAGAGGGTTGCCAAGCCGTAAGGTGGAGCTAATCCCTTAAAGCTACTCTCAGTTCGGATTGTAGGCTGAAACTCGCCTACATGAAGCTGGAGTTACTAGTAATCGCAGATCAGAATGCTGCGGTGAATGCGTTCCCGGGTCTTGTACACACCGCCCGTCACACCACGGGAGTTGGAGACGCCCGAAGCCGATTATCTAACCTTTTGGAAGAAGTCGTCGAAGGTGGAATCAATAACTGGGGTGAAGTCGTAACAAGGTAGCCGTATCGGAAGGTGCGGCTGGATCACCTCCTTTCTAAGGAGAATTGCCTACTGTTTAATTTTGAAAGTTCTTTATGAACTTCATATTTGGGGGTGTAGCTCAGTTGGGAGAGCACTTGCCTTGCAAGCAAGGGGTCAGGAGTTCGACTCTCCTCATCTCCACCATTAAGAGTATATTACTTAAATCTTTGATTTATCTAGTAGCCTCTTACATGCACTTTTAGCTTATCTTTAGACAAGCTATGTGCGTTAGCACTTTAAGCAACAGAATAAACTGAACACATGTGAAGTTTGTTTGTTGGCGACGTGCGTTAGCACTTTAAGCAACGGGATTTATTCGTTGGCGCTGTGCGTTAGCACTTTGAAAACTGCATATATATATTTAGTGATATGACATCTAATTTGTAATATATAAAGCTGATAACTTTTAAAAATTATCGAAGTTGATAGCTTCTAATCTATCAAACCTTTTTAACTGGTCAAGTTATTAAGGGTGCAGGGCGGATGCCTTGGCACTAGGAGCCGATGAAGGACGTGATAAGCTGCGATAAGCTTCGGGGAGTTGCACGTAAACTTTGATCCGAAGATTTCCGAATGAGGAAACTCACTTAGAGTAATGTCTAAGTATCATTAAGTGAATACATAGCTTAATGAGGGGAACTCAGGGAACTGAAACATCTAAGTACCTGAAGGAAGAGAAAGAAATTCGATTCCGTAAGTAGCGGCGAGCGAACGCGGAATAGCCCAAACCAATAAAGTTTTCTTTATTGGGGTTGCGGACATATCTTAAACGAAGAGGTATCGTAATTGAAGAGGTTTGGAAAGACCCACCACAGAAGGTAATAGTCCTGTATGTCAAACGAGAAAACTTCAGATATGATCCAGAGTACCACGGGACACGTGAAACCCTGTGGGAAGCAGGAGGGACCACCCTCCAAGGCTAAATACTACCTAGTGACCGATAGCGTATAGTACCGTGAGGGAAAGGTGAAAAGAACCCCGGGAGGGGAGTGAAATAGAACCTGAAACCCTGCACTTACAAGCTGTGGAAGCACATTTCTTGTGTGACCGCGTACTTTTTGTAGAACGGGCCAACGAGTTACGTTAAGTAGCAAGGTTAAGCACTTAAGGTGTGGAGCCGTAGCGAAAGCGAGTTTTAACTGAGCGTTCAGTTACTTGACGTAGACCCGAAACCGGGCGACCTACCCATGAGCAGGATGAAGCGAAAGTAAAATTTCGTGGAGGTCCGAACCCACGAGCGTTGAAAAGCTCGGGGATGACTTGTGGGTAGCGGTGAAATTCCAATCGAGCCCGGAGATAGCTGGTTCTCCCCGAAATAGCTTTAGGGCTAGCCTCAAGGTGAGAGATACGGAGGTAGAGCACTGAATGTCCTAGGGGGTATTGCACCTACCGAAGACTATCAAACTCCGAATGCCGTCATCTTATACTTGGGAGTCAGACTGTGGGTGATAAGATTCATAGTCGAAAGGGCAACAGCCCAGATCGTCAGCTAAGGTCCCTAAATGTAAGTTAAGTGGTAAAGGATGTGGGATTGCACAGACAACCAGGATGTTGGCTTAGAAGCAGCCACTCATTCAAAGAGTGCGTAATAGCTCACTGGTCGAGTGATCCTGCGCCGAAGATTTCCGGGGCTAAAACTTACTACCGAAGCTACGGCATCAGTAATGATGGGTAGGGAGCTTCCCATACGGGTTGAAGCATGACCGTAAGGACATGTGGACAGTATGGGAGTGAGAATGTTGGCATGAGTAGCGAGATGTGGGTGAGAATCCCACAGGCCGTAAACCCAAGGTTTCCAGGGGAAGGTTCGTCCGCCCTGGGTTAGTCGGGACCTAAGCTGAGGCCGAAAGGCGTAGGTGATGGACAACAGGTTGATATTCCTGTACTACCGATAACCGTTTGAGAGATGGGATGACACAGTAGGATAAGCTAAGCACACTGTTGGTTATGTGTGCCCAAGCATTGAGGCAGTCAGAGTAGGTAAATCCGCTTTGATAATGCTGGGATGTGATGGGGAGCGAAATTTAGTAGCGAAGTAGCTGATTTCACACTGTCAAGAAAAGTCTCTATCGAGGTTAAAGGTACCCGTACCGCAAACCGACACAGGTGGGTGAGGAGAGTATCCTAAGGCCCGCGAGAGAACTGTTGTTAAGGAACTCGGCAAAATGACCCCGTAACTTAGGGATAAGGGGTGCCACCATACGGTGGCCGCAGAGAATAGGCCCAAGCGACTGTTTACCAAAAACATAGGTTTCTGCTAAGTCGCAAGACGATGTATAGGAGCTGACGCCTGCCCGGTGCTGGAAGGTTAAGGGGATCTGTTAGAGTAATCGAAGCAGTGAACTTAAGCCCCAGTAAACGGCGGCCGTAACTATAACGGTCCTAAGGTAGCGAAATTCCTTGTCGGGTAAGTTCCGACCCGCACGAAAGGCGTAACGATTTGGGCACTGTCTCAACAACAGACTCGGTGAAATTGTAATTCCGGTGAAGATGCCGGATACCTGCGACAGGACGGAAAGACCCCATGGAGCTTTACTGTAGCTTGACATTGGGTCTTGGTACTACATGTACAGGATAGGTGGGAGGCTTTGAAACCAGGACGCCAGTTTTGGCGGAGCCATCCTTGGGATACCACCCTTGTAGTACTGGGACTCTAACCATAGGCCATGAATCTGGTCTTGGGACACTGTCAGGTGGGCAGTTTGACTGGGGCGGTCGCCTCCCAAAAGGTAACGGAGGCGCTCAAAGGTTCTCTCAGTACGGTCGGAAATCGTACGTAGAGTGTAAAGGCAAAAGAGAGCTTGATTGCAAGACATACAGGTCGAGCAAGGATGAAAATCGGACTTAGTGATCCGGTGGTTCTGCGTGGAAGGGCCATCGCTCAACGGATAAAAGCTACCCTGGGGATAACAGGCTTATCTCCCCCAAGAGTCCACATCGACGGGGAGGTTTGGCACCTCGATGTCGGCTCATCACATCCTGGGGCTGTAGTAGGTCCCAAGGGTTGGGCTGTTCGCCCATTAAAGTGGTACGCGAGCTGGGTTCAGAACGTCGTGAGACAGTTCGGTCCCTATCCGTCGCAGGCGTAGGAAATTTGAGGAGACCTGTCCTTAGTACGAGAGGACCGGGATGGACGTACCTCTGGTGTACCAGTTGTTCTGCCAAGGGCATGGCTGGGTAGCTATGTACGGAATGGATAAGCGCTGAAAGCATCTAAGCGCGAAGCCAACTTCAAGATAAGATTTCCCACCGCAAGGGTAAGACCCCAGAAAGACTATCTGGTTGATAGGTCGAAGGTGTAAGTGCAGCAATGTATTTAGCTTATCGATACTAATAGGTCGAGGACTTGACCAATATTTATTTGATGTTCATTAATTAAAATATATATGTAGTTTTTAGAGTGTTAACTCTATGTATTTAAATTTGTCAATAATTAGAGATTTTTAAGAATTTTATAAGCTTAAAATCGAATGAAAAAAGTATTGACATAATAAGACAAATATGTTATTATAATACTTGTCTTAGAAAAAAGATAAATGAAAATTTAGACAATAATCTGGTTATAATAGCAGAGAGGATACACCTGTTCCCATTCCGAACACAGAAGTTAAGCTCTCTAGCGCTGATGGTACTTGGTGGGAAACTGCCTGGGAGAGTAGGACATAGCCAGGTGATGTGCCGAAGTGGCGGAACTGGCAGACGCACAGGACTTAAAATCCTGCGGGACTTACCTCTCGTACCGGTTCGATTCCGGTCTTCGGCACCAAATTATTGTGGGCCATTAGCTCAGTTGGTTAGAGCGCCCGGCTCATAACCGGTAGGTCTGGGGTTCGAGTCCCTGATGGCCCACCACAATAATTTAAAGAACTTTGAAAATTAAACAGTAGGTTAATTTATAAAACAAGAAACAAACCATAAAGCCAGATATTTAGATAACAATAGTATCTGAGCCTGATAAACTTTTATTTGAGAGTTTGATCCTGGCTCAGGATGAACGCTGGCGGCGTGCCTAACACATGCAAGTTGAGCGATTTACTTCGGTAAAGAGCGGCGGACGGGTGAGTAACGCGTGGGTAACCTACCCTGTACACACGGATAACATACCGAAAGGTATGCTAATACGGGATAATATATTTGAGAGGCATCTCTTGAATATCAAAGGTGAGCCAGTACAGGATGGACCCGCGTCTGATTAGCTAGTTGGTAAGGTAACGGCTTACCAAGGCGACGATCAGTAGCCGACCTGAGAGGGTGATCGGCCACATTGGAACTGAGACACGGTCCAAACTCCTACGGGAGGCAGCAGTGGGGAATATTGCACAATGGGCGAAAGCCTGATGCAGCAACGCCGCGTGAGTGATGAAGGCCTTCGGGTCGTAAAACTCTGTCCTCAAGGAAGATAATGACGGTACTTGAGGAGGAAGCCCCGGCTAACTACGTGCCAGCAGCCGCGGTAATACGTAGGGGGCTAGCGTTATCCGGATTTACTGGGCGTAAAGGGTGCGTAGGCGGTCTTTCAAGTCAGGAGTGAAAGGCTACGGCTCAACCGTAGTAAGCTCTTGAAACTGGGAGACTTGAGTGCAGGAGAGGAGAGTGGAATTCCTAGTGTAGCGGTGAAATGCGTAGATATTAGGAGGAACACCAGTTGCGAAGGCGGCTCTCTGGACTGTAACTGACGCTGAGGCACGAAAGCGTGGGGAGCAAACAGGATTAGATACCCTGGTAGTCCACGCTGTAAACGATGAGTACTAGGTGTCGGGGTTACCCCCTCGGTGCCGCAGCTAACGCATTAAGTACTCCGCCTGGGAAGTACGCTCGCAAGAGTGAAACTCAAAGGAATTGACGGGGACCCGCACAAGTAGCGGAGCATGTGGTTTAATTCGAAGCAACGCGAAGAACCTTACCTAAGCTTGACATCCCAATGACATCTCCTTAATCGGAGAGTTCCCTTCGGGGACATTGGTGACAGGTGGTGCATGGTTGTCGTCAGCTCGTGTCGTGAGATGTTGGGTTAAGTCCCGCAACGAGCGCAACCCTTGTCTTTAGTTGCCATCATTAAGTTGGGCACTCTAGAGAGACTGCCAGGGATAACCTGGAGGAAGGTGGGGATGACGTCAAATCATCATGCCCCTTATGCTTAGGGCTACACACGTGCTACAATGGGTAGTACAGAGGGTTGCCAAGCCGTAAGGTGGAGCTAATCCCTTAAAGCTACTCTCAGTTCGGATTGTAGGCTGAAACTCGCCTACATGAAGCTGGAGTTACTAGTAATCGCAGATCAGAATGCTGCGGTGAATGCGTTCCCGGGTCTTGTACACACCGCCCGTCACACCACGGGAGTTGGAGACGCCCGAAGCCGATTATCTAACCTTTTGGAAGAAGTCGTCGAAGGTGGAATCAATAACTGGGGTGAAGTCGTAACAAGGTAGCCGTATCGGAAGGTGCGGCTGGATCACCTCCTTTCTAAGGAGAATTGCCTACTGTTTAATTTTGAAAGTTCTTTATGAACTTCATATTTGGGGGTGTAGCTCAGTTGGGAGAGCACTTGCCTTGCAAGCAAGGGGTCAGGAGTTCGACTCTCCTCATCTCCACCATTAAGAGTATATTACTTAAATCTTTGATTTATCTAGTAGCCTCTTACATGCACTTTTAGCTTATCTTTAGACAAGCTATGTGCGTTAGCACTTTAAGCAACAGAATAAACTGAACACATGTGAAGTTTGTTTGTTGGCGACGTGCGTTAGCACTTTAAGCAACGGGATTTATTCGTTGGCGCTGTGCGTTAGCACTTTGAAAACTGCATATATATATTTAGTGATATGACATCTAATTTGTAATATATAAAGCTGATAACTTTTAAAAATTATCGAAGTTGATAGCTTCTAATCTATCAAACCTTTTTAACTGGTCAAGTTATTAAGGGTGCAGGGCGGATGCCTTGGCACTAGGAGCCGATGAAGGACGTGATAAGCTGCGATAAGCTTCGGGGAGTTGCACGTAAACTTTGATCCGAAGATTTCCGAATGAGGAAACTCACTTAGAGTAATGTCTAAGTATCATTAAGTGAATACATAGCTTAATGAGGGGAACTCAGGGAACTGAAACATCTAAGTACCTGAAGGAAGAGAAAGAAATTCGATTCCGTAAGTAGCGGCGAGCGAACGCGGAATAGCCCAAACCAATAAAGTTTTCTTTATTGGGGTTGCGGACATATCTTAAACGAAGAGGTATCGTAATTGAAGAGGTTTGGAAAGACCCACCACAGAAGGTAATAGTCCTGTATGTCAAACGAGAAAACTTCAGATATGATCCAGAGTACCACGGGACACGTGAAACCCTGTGGGAAGCAGGAGGGACCACCCTCCAAGGCTAAATACTACCTAGTGACCGATAGCGTATAGTACCGTGAGGGAAAGGTGAAAAGAACCCCGGGAGGGGAGTGAAATAGAACCTGAAACCCTGCACTTACAAGCTGTGGAAGCACATTTCTTGTGTGACCGCGTACTTTTGTAGAACGGGCCAACGAGTTACGTTAAGTAGCAAGGTTAAGCACTTAAGGTGTGGAGCCGTAGCGAAAGCGAGTTTTAACTGAGCGTTCAGTTACTTGACGTAGACCCGAAACCGGGCGACCTACCCATGAGCAGGATGAAGCGAAAGTAAAATTTCGTGGAGGTCCGAACCCACGAGCGTTGAAAAGCTCGGGGATGACTTGTGGGTAGCGGTGAAATTCCAATCGAGCCCGGAGATAGCTGGTTCTCCCCGAAATAGCTTTAGGGCTAGCCTCAAGGTGAGAGATACGGAGGTAGAGCACTGAATGTCCTAGGGGGTATTGCACCTACCGAAGACTATCAAACTCCGAATGCCGTCATCTTATACTTGGGAGTCAGACTGTGGGTGATAAGATTCATAGTCGAAAGGGCAACAGCCCAGATCGTCAGCTAAGGTCCCTAAATGTAAGTTAAGTGGTAAAGGATGTGGGATTGCACAGACAACCAGGATGTTGGCTTAGAAGCAGCCACTCATTCAAAGAGTGCGTAATAGCTCACTGGTCGAGTGATCCTGCGCCGAAGATTTCCGGGGCTAAAACTTACTACCGAAGCTACGGCATCAGTAATGATGGGTAGGGAGCTTCCCATACGGGTTGAAGCATGACCGTAAGGACATGTGGACAGTATGGGAGTGAGAATGTTGGCATGAGTAGCGAGATGTGGGTGAGAATCCCACAGGCCGTAAACCCAAGGTTTCCAGGGGAAGGTTCGTCCGCCCTGGGTTAGTCGGGACCTAAGCTGAGGCCGAAAGGCGTAGGTGATGGACAACAGGTTGATATTCCTGTACTACCGATAACCGTTTGAGAGATGGGATGACACAGTAGGATAAGCTAAGCACACTGTTGGTTATGTGTGCCCAAGCATTGAGGCAGTCAGAGTAGGTAAATCCGCTTTGATAATGCTGGGATGTGATGGGGAGCGAAATTTAGTAGCGAAGTAGCTGATTTCACACTGTCAAGAAAAGTCTCTATCGAGGTTAAAGGTACCCGTACCGCAAACCGACACAGGTGGGTGAGGAGAGTATCCTAAGGCCCGCGAGAGAACTGTTGTTAAGGAACTCGGCAAAATGACCCCGTAACTTAGGGATAAGGGTGCCACCATACGGTGGCCGCAGAGAATAGGCCCAAGCGACTGTTTACCAAAAACATAGGTTTCTGCTAAGTCGCAAGACGATGTATAGGAGCTGACGCCTGCCCGGTGCTGGAAGGTTAAGGGGATCTGTTAGAGTAATCGAAGCAGTGAACTTAAGCCCCAGTAAACGGCGGCCGTAACTATAACGGTCCTAAGGTAGCGAAATTCCTTGTCGGGTAAGTTCCGACCCGCACGAAAGGCGTAACGATTTGGGCACTGTCTCAACAACAGACTCGGTGAAATTGTAATTCCGGTGAAGATGCCGGATACCTGCGACAGGACGGAAAGACCCCATGGAGCTTTACTGTAGCTTGACATTGGGTCTTGGTACTACATGTACAGGATAGGTGGGAGGCTTTGAAACCAGGACGCCAGTTTTGGCGGAGCCATCCTTGGGATACCACCCTTGTAGTACTGGGACTCTAACCATAGGCCATGAATCTGGTCTTGGGACACTGTCAGGTGGGCAGTTTGACTGGGGCGGTCGCCTCCCAAAAGGTAACGGAGGCGCTCAAAGGTTCTCTCAGTACGGTCGGAAATCGTACGTAGAGTGTAAAGGCAAAAGAGAGCTTGATTGCAAGACATACAGGTCGAGCAAGGATGAAAATCGGACTTAGTGATCCGGTGGTTCTGCGTGGAAGGGCCATCGCTCAACGGATAAAAGCTACCCTGGGGATAACAGGCTTATCTCCCCAAGAGTCCACATCGACGGGGAGGTTTGGCACCTCGATGTCGGCTCATCACATCCTGGGGCTGTAGTAGGTCCCAAGGGTTGGGCTGTTCGCCCATTAAAGTGGTACGCGAGCTGGGTTCAGAACGTCGTGAGACAGTTCGGTCCCTATCCGTCGCAGGCGTAGGAAATTTGAGGAGACCTGTCCTTAGTACGAGAGGACCGGGATGGACGTACCTCTGGTGTACCAGTTGTTCTGCCAAGGGCATGGCTGGGTAGCTATGTACGGAATGGATAAGCGCTGAAAGCATCTAAGCGCGAAGCCAACTTCAAGATAAGATTTCCCACCGCAAGGGTAAGACCCCAGAAAGACTATCTGGTTGATAGGTCGAAGGTGTAAGTGCAGCAATGTATTTAGCTTATCGATACTAATAGGTCGAGGACTTGACCAATACTATTTGATGTTCATTGATTAAAATATATATGTAGTTTTTAGAGTGTTAACTCTAAAGAATCTAGTTTTACTAGTTTCAATAACTTAATAGTAATATTAAGCATAAAGATTATGTGGTTACAATAGCAGAGAGGATACACCTGTTCCCATTCCGAACACAGAAGTTAAGCTCTCTAGCGCTGATGGTACTTGGTGGGAAACTGCCTGGGAGAGTAGGACGTAGCCACGTTGAATATTCCAAGGTAGCTCAACGGTGGAGCAACCGGCTGTTAACCGGTAGGCTGTGGGTTCGAGCCCCACCCTTGGAGCCAAAAAAGCCGAAGTGGCGGAACTGGCAGACGCACAGGACTTAAAATCCTGCGGGACTTACCTCTCGTACCGGTTCGATTCCGGTCTTCGGCACTTATAAAACAATATCGCGGAGTGGAGCAGTTGGCAGCTCGTCGGGCTCATAACCCGAAGGTCGTAGGTTCGAGTCCTGCCTCCGCAACCATTAAAATGGCTCGTTGGTCAAGAGGTTAAGACACCGCCCTTTCACGGCGGTAACAGGGGTTCAATTCCCCTACGAGTCACCAAAAAACAATTAAATAAGCGGGTGTAGCTCAATGGTAGAGTTCTGGCCTTCCAAGCCAGCTGTGAGGGTTCGATCCCCTTCACCCGCTCCAAAAAATGGGATCATAGCTCAGCTGGGAGAGCACCTGCCTTACAAGCAGGGGGTCGCAGGTTCGAGCCCTGCTGGTCCCACCATTTGCGGCCTGGTAGTTCAGTTGGTTAGAATGCCAGCCTGTCACGCTGGAGGTCGAGGGTTCGAACCCCTTCCAGGTCGCCAAATTAAATAAGCGGGAATAGTTCAGTGGTAGAGCGCAACCTTGCCAAGGTTGAAGTCGCGAGTTCGAATCTCGTTTCCCGCTCCATAATGATTTGGGTGCATAGCTCAGCTGGATAGAGCAACGCCCTTCTAAGGCGTGTGTCCGGGGTTCGAATCCCTGTGCGCTCATTAAGAAAAGTTTACTATATTTATAGTAAACTTTTATATTGTTTAAAAAGACACAGGATACATGCATG